>NZ_JBFARO010000005.1:0-207576 GCF_040677125.1 Actinomadura sp. NPDC049382 | reverse complement strand
TTCCATAGCCGTCGTCGAGGTGCAACGCCTGATCGGATATCAGGATCAAGGGCGTGGCCACGATGTAGCACGTCAGTGCCATGCGGCCGACGGGCTGGCCTCCCCGACCACCTGCACGACGTCTACCGCGGCAGCCAGGAGACCCCGGCCGGGCGCGCCTTCTACGGCCCCGGCGAGGGCTCCATGCGGGACCTCGCCTCGCGCGTGCCCGCCGACCCCCAGCGGTTCATCGTCGACGGGCACGGCGACCCCGACGGCATGCGGGTCGGCGACCGCCGGCTCAGCGTCGACGAGGTCGCCGACCTGATCCGCAACGACCCGAACTGGGACGGCCGCGAGGTGCTGCTGCTGTCGTGCGAGACGGGCGACGGCCAGTTCGCCGCCCAGCTCGCGCAGCGGCTCGGCGTGCCGGTCACCGCGCCGCACGGCCTCGCCTGGTCCGACTCGGACGGGAACGTGTACGCCTCGTCCGGCCGCCCCGGCGAGGACGGGCGGACGCGTCCCGACCTGCCGCCGAACGGCGGCTGGCAGACCCACCGCCCGGACGGCTCGGCCGCCCCGGTCGGACGCGACGGCTACGCGCCCGGCCATCCCGTGCAGGACGGCGGGACGAGCGATCCGGCGCGGCCCGGCGACGGGGACGCGACCCGCGGTTCGCCCTCCCAGGACCCGTGGAACCCGCCGCAAGTGGACAGGGCCGCCACGCAGGACCACGCGCTGCGGCCCGACCAGCACGCCGCCGACGTTGACTACCCGAAGCGCGAGGGCCGGCACCGCATCCTGGCGCTGGACGGCAACGGCGACCCGGTCCTCGACCCGAGCGGGCAGCCGGTCGTCCGGTCGATCGTGTACACGAACGCCGACGGCCAGGTCACCCACGTCACGAACCCGCAGGCGGAGGGCGAGCCCGGAGCGCTCCGCGATCCCAACGAGAACATCGACCTGACGCAGCCGAGGCCGGGCGTCGTCCACCAGATCGACTTCGGCCAGGGGGACCCGCACGTCTTCGTCGGCGGCGAGGACGGGCGGTCGCCGGCCGCGGCGCCGTTCGACCCGCCGACTCACACGGCCGACGGTGAGCCCCTCAACGAGGTGACCCGGACCCACAATCCCTCGGACGGGCCGTACAGCGCGAGGCAGCCGCTGGACGCGGACGCCAGGATCGAGGTCCGCGACGGGGACGGCCGCCTGCACGGCATCTTCTGGACGGACGGCGACGGCAACATCACCCACGTCCGGACGTGGTTCGGCGACAAGGACGGCGTCGCCAACTACAACCCGGAGCTCGGGCTCCTCTCGCACAAGAACGACGGGGTCCCGCTTCCCAACGTCAACTACATGGTCGAGCCGCGGGACCGCTTCGCGACCCTCGACCCCGCGGACTTCGACCCGAGCGACGCCGTCCGCCGCGGCGACCTCGGCGCGCTGCGCGAGGACGACCCGAACGGCATCCCCGGCCAGACCACCACGGCCGGCGCCAACGGGCCGCAGCACCAGGTCCCTCCGGGCACGTTCCTGTTCCACACCGACGACAACGGCCAGACCGACATGGCCACCGGCCGGCCCGACTACGCGGTGGGCGGCGGCGCCCGCTACGGGGCGCAGGGCCACGTCGGGCACATGGGGAACAAGGAGTACTCCGGCACCCGGTTCAACGGCGGCCACATCTTCGGCCACCAGGGGCAGGGCCCGCGCGAGCGCATCAACTACTTCCCGCAGTGGGAGGTCGAGAACCAGGGCCAGAACGCCCACCAGGTCACCCGCCCCGAAAGCTGGTTCGGGCTGGAGGAGCGGCTCGCCGCCCTCGACCAGGACCCGCTGAACAACCGGCGGATCGGCCGGTTCGAGTTCTTCGCCGAACCGAACCGCACCGTGGACGGCGACCTCGCCTACACGCCGCGGGTGATCCACGCGCGGTGGTCGGAGACCGACTTCAACACCACCCCGCCGACGACGACCGTCCACTACCGGTCGTTCTACAACCTGCCGCCGAACCAGCACGGCACGGCGCCGACGCTGCCCACCGACGCGAACGGCAACCCGAAGGGTCCGGCGCGCCCGTTCGGCTGGACGGACCCGGCGCCCAGGTCGGCGGGCGAGCCGCCGGAGCCGATGGCCCGCTCGGCGGACCCGACGCCGCCCGACGACGCCGCCTCCCGCCCGGACCCGGCGGACGCGCCGCGCCCCGACCGGCCGGACGCGCAGACCCCGGAGACGCAGCAGACCCCGGAGACCTCGGAGACGCCGCAGCGGGCGTCCGACGAGGTCATGCGGAGTATCCACGACGACCCGGCCGTCCGGGACATGCTGGACCAGGCGGGCGAGCCGCTGGGCGACCAGCTCCGCACCCAGCTGCGCGACACGCTGCCGAACCACCCCGAGCTGGCCCGCATCATCGCCGGCGACGGCCTGAACGACGTGGAGACTTCTCTCCGCGAGTCGCTGCTCGCGAGGCCGAAGACGCTGAACAGCGTGCTCACCCACCCCGAGGCCGTGCGGATCCTCGAAGGGGCCGTGCACGACGTCAACGAGCGCGGCGCGGACGCCATCCTCGGCGGGGACCGGGTGAAGGCGCAGCCGACCCCGCTCACCCCGGACCAGGAGCGGATCAGCCGGGACCTCGCCGACTCCGTGGTGAACGAGCGGCGGCCCGGTGAGAGCCGCGAGGCGCGGGTGGCGCCGGACCAGCCGGACTTCGACCCGTCCCGGGTCGACCCGGACCAGGGACGCGACGACCCGTACCTCAACGAGTACCTGGACGGCCTCTACGCGGCCAAGCACGAGTCCGAGGCGCTGCTGCACGCGCTCGTCCACGACCCGGAACTCGCGGAGATGGGCGCGGACCCGAAGCTGCGCCCCGGCGACAAGGACCGGGTCCGGGCCCTCGACAAGATCATGGGCGACTACGAGGGGGACGCGAGCCGCCTCAACGACCTGCTCGGCGCCCGCATCCAGTTCCGCTCCGTGGACGGGCTCTACCAGGCGCTCGGCAACATCCAGCGGATCGCCGGGGAGCACGGCGTCCAGATCGTGTCGGTGAAGGACCGGATGCAGAACCCGGTCCCGAGCGGCTACCGCGACGTCCAGCTGACGATCCGGATGCCGAACGGGCACATCGGCGAGCTGCGGCTGCACCTGCGCTCGATCGACGACGTGGCGTCGTACGAGCATTCGCTGTACGAGGTGCGCCGCGACCTGCCGAACGTCGCCGACAACCAGAACCGGGCCGTCACGCCGGAGGAGCGCGCGCTCGACGAGGCCATCAAGCAGCGCGTGATCGGCCGCTTCCAGCAGGCCCTGGACGAGGCGCTCACCGACCCGCCGCCGCGCGCCCGCACCGCGGGACCGCAGCACACGCCGCCCGCCGACGCCCCGGCGGCGCGTCCCGAGCCGGCGTCCCGTCCCGAGCCCGAGGCACGGCCCGAGCCAGAGGCACGGCCCGAGCGCGAGCCCGCGCCCGAGGCACGGCCGGAGACCTCGCCGCGGCCGGACGTGGCGGCCAAGTACGGCTGGTACTCCGAGCCGTCGCCGCAGCCGCCCGCGCCCGGCGCGCCGGCCCCGGACCGCGGCCCCGCCGACACCGGCCACCCCGCCACCGACCGGACCGGCACGGACCGGACCGACACCGACCCGGCCGAGACCGACCCGGCCGCCACCGACCGGACCGACCAGACCGATACCGACCCGGCCGACACCGACCGGACCGACCAGTCCGACGCCGACCCGGCCGACGCGGACAAGGCGGACGGCGGCGACACGGTGCCCGGCGACCTGCCGCAGCACCTGCACGACGTCTTCCGCGACAGCGACGGCACCCCGGCCGGCCGGTCGTTCTTCGGCCCGGACGAGACCGCCATGCGCGACCTCGCCCGGCGCGTCCCGCACGACCCCGACACGTTCGTGGTCGACGGGCACGGCGACCGGGACGGGCTGCTGGTGAACGGGCGGCGGCTGAGCGCCGACGACCTGGCCGACCTGATCCGCAACGACCCGAACTGGGACGGCCGCCAGGTCATGCTGCTGTCCTGCCGGACCGGCGAGGGCGACTTCGCCGCGCAGCTCTCCCAGCGGCTCGGCGTGCCCGTGGTGGCTCCGCGCGGGCTGGCCTGGTCGGACTCCGACGGCAACGTCTACGCCTCGTCCGGCCACCCCGACGCCGACGGCCGGCAGCGGCCCACCTGGCCGCCGGACGGCGGCTGGGACGTGCACCGCCCGGACGGCACCGTCCTCGCGGGCGACAGCGCCCACCCGCCCGGCCGCACCCCGCCGCAGGACGCCGACGGCGGCCCGCCGCAGGACGCCGAGGCCCGCGGGATCCGCGACTGGCTGCGGCCCGAAGGCCGGACGCATGCCGACGGCGTCCACCGGTTCGACACCGACCGGCAGGGCGAGCGGTACGGAGAGAGCCGTCTCGGGCACGTCTTCCGGAGCCTGCCGGAGCCGCTGCGGCGCGCCGCCTGGTGGTACACGCGGCAGTCCATGCCGAACCGGTTCCTGCGGCCCGGCGGCCCAGACATCGGCACCCACCTGAACCGGCTCGCGTGGTCGGAGTGGTCCGCCCGGCAGCTGCACCACCTCAACGGCGGGCGGATGCCGTCCCGGATGGAGGAGATCGTCCGGCTGCGGAGCCGCACCGACCTCGACCCGCACCAGCGGCAGCTCGTGGACCGGCTGCTGGCGCCGCCTCTGACGTCGGTGACGGCCCGCCTGGAGCAGCTCACCGCCGACTTCCAGGAGCGGAACTGGCTGCGCCAGTACCTCGGTGAGGAGCCGACGGAGCAGGCGTTCTGGCGGCGCATGGCCGAACTGGACCAGGCGCTCCACCAGCCGCTGCCCGAGCCCGTCCAGGCGGTGCGCGGTCTCGACAACCTGAACTTCCTGATCGGCCGGGACGGGCTGCCGCTCAACGGGCGCGACCCCGAGGTCCTGGTCGGCACGGTGCAGACCGAGGGCGCTCCCATGTCCACGTCGCTGGGGCGCAACCCGGCCGAGGTGGACGGGCAGTCGTTCGGCAACCGCGTCCACCTGGTGCTGCCGGCGGGCAGCCACGGGCTGTGGATGGGCAGCCGGAGCGCCTTCCCGGACCAGCGCGAGCTGATCCTGCCGCGCGGCACCCGGTACCAGATCACCAGCGTCGTGCACACCGGCTACGAGACGGTCACGCTCCGCGACGGAACCTCGGTGCGCCGGCCGACCTACGATGTAGAGGCTGTGGTCATCCCCCCGGGACCGCCTCCTCCGCCCAGGTCATGACCGTGATGGGCGGACGTCGACGTGAAAGGTGCGCGCGAGATGAGTGACCTGCCTCCCCCATGGGACCCGGGCGCTCCCGCCGGCGTGCCGGGGGCGCCGCCGGCGTTCCCGGACGTCCCGGAGCCGCCGGCGGCGGCCCCGTCGTACGCGCACTGGACCCGGGAACCGGTGATCTACTACTGGGTGCGGCTGCGCGGCCGGGTGATCGGCTGCCTGTGGGGGTCGACCGGCCGGCGGGCGGCCGGGTTCCTGCTGGCCCCTGACGTCTCGGAGGCGGAGATGTTCGCCGCCGACCGCTGGGAGGACCGGCTCGCCGAGGCGTACGCGGCGGACGTGCCCGCCGCCGAGGCCGTCCGGCGCTGGAAGGGCGCCGCCGAGGACCCGGTGGCGGGCGCGATCGCGGCGGACGAGCCCGAGCGGCAGGCCCCCGACCTGCGGGCCCTGCACCAGATCGTCGCGCCCGGCCACCCGGCGCCGGAGGGGCCGTCGGTGCAGGACGGCCGGTTCGAGGACGGGACGCCGGCCGACCGGTCGCAGGGGTTCGGGCCGCTGTTCAGCGTCCTGCCGCCGACCTACCCGGAGCTGACCGCCGCGCCCGTCCGGTACCTGCCCGTCACCCTCGACGGGACGGTCGTGGGCTTCGTGTGGGCGTCGGTGGACGGCCGGGCCGCCGGGTACCTGAGGCGGGAGCCGGCGGGCACGGCGGGCGAGGTCGCGGCCGGGCTGTGGAAGCTGCGGCTGAGCGACGCCCACCGGGAGGGCGTCCCGTCCCTGGAGGCGCTGCGGCGGTGCGCGCTCGCGCCCGCGGACCGGCTGTCGGGCGTCATCGGCCAGGACGCGCCCGTGCGGGAGCTGCCCGGCCTGGACGCGCTGCGCGAACTCGCGCGGCGGTGAGGGGGCGAAGTGGCCGAGAAGTATCCGCAGTACTACGCCTACGAGGGCAGGCCCGTGGCGTTCGTCGAGGCGCCCGACGGCGGGCTGCTCGTCTGGGCGCTGTCCGGGCGGACCGGCGAGTTCACGCTCGACCGGTCGTACGTGGACAAGATCTGGTTCGGCACGACCGCCGACATCGACACGCTGACCCGCGACGAGTTCGTCCAGCGGGTCGAGGAGTACCGGGGCCGGCGGCTGCGCGGTGACGGCCCGGCGTACGCGCTCTACGAGACCATCAACGGCCTCGAGGACGCGTCGCGCGCCGAGGCCCGCGACCTCACGCCCGAGGAGCGGGCCCTCATCCGCACGCTGCGCCTCCGCGTCCACGACCTGTTCGAGGCGGAGCTGCGCGAGCAGGGACGCCAGGGGACGCCAGCGGATTCGTAATGGCCCCTGAAACGCTCCCCGAGGTCCCGCAGGACGAGCACGCCCTCGTCGGGCGGCTCTACCCCGAAAGCGCCTGGACGTTCGTCTGGGCGCGCCGGGTCCTGCGCGACCTCGTCGGCGACCGGGTCTCGCGGTTCCTGGTGGGGCGGATCGAGCCCGGCCACTGGTCGGTGTTGCGCGGGGACGACGCCTGGCTGGCCATGAGGTGCGCGGAGGCGGATGGAGGCGGCGAGGCGAGGCCGTCCCACACGGCGTCCTTCGACTCGGCCGGGGACGCGGTGGCGTACGCGGCGGCAGGGCTGGTCGTCGACGCGAAGGTGACCGTCCACGAGGACCTCCTGCGGTTCCAGGGCGTCCTCGGCGAGTCCTGGGACGGTGCCGCGGGACGCCTCGTCCTGAGCCTGACGGACGAGGGCGAACGCCTTGTGGAGGCGGCCCGCGACGAGACGCGAACCCGCTACGGGACGTCCTTCCTCCCTCTCGGGCCGGTGATCGAACGCCCGAGGGGGTACCAGGTGATCCCTCGCGGACCGCGTCCGGACGGCGGCCCCTTCATCGCCGAGCACGACCTGTTCACCGCGCACGTCCGGGCCCGCCTCCCCGGCGAGTTCGGCGCGAGCACCGGGGAGGAACTCCCGGCGGACACCCTCCTGGACACCTACGCCCCCGCCGCCGACGAGCCCTGCCTGTTCACCCTGGAGACGCCGTTCGAGCGCCGCGGGCTGCCGGGGACGGGCGCCGGGCACGAGCGCAGGTTCTACGTCGTGCGGCGCCCCCTCGCGGTGTACGCGGGGTTCCCGGTCCGGGAGACCACCGTTCCCGCGCGCGGCACGGGCCCCTCGGACGCGGGCCGGGGCTATCTCCTGCCGCGTCCGATCGGCGCGCTGCTCGACGGCGGCGACATCGCCCGGATCTCCGAGGCGGAGACGCTGCGCCGCTACCGCGAGCAGCGCGAGTCGCGGCAGCGGCGGGACGGCTGACCCCATCCGGCGAGGAGGTGAGAGAGTGCTGAGCACGGCTGAACAGGACGCGCGGCTGGACGCGATCGCGTCCCTGCTCGCCCGCCTGGCGCCCGACGGCGCGGAGTCCCTGGAGTTCGCCTACCGCGCGGTGGGCTCCTCCTTCGAGCACGCCGGCCTCCCCTTCACCGCGCGGAACATCGAGTCGCTCCTCCCGTCCTCGGGCGTCTACCCGCTGGTCCGCGAACTCCGCTCGCTGATGCACGTCGACGGCGACGGCACCTGGCTGGAGATGCACCTCAAGCTCCGCCTCCGGCCCGCCGCCGCCCCCGAGTGGGAGGTCCGGTTCAGGAGCGTGGACGAGATCACGTTCATGGACGACGTGCCCCCGGCCGCCGCGGCCGAGGAACTGCGGACGTTCCCGCAGGCGCCCCACCGCGTCCCGGAGTGGATCGCGGAACTGGCGGCCGTCCAGGACGCGGCGGACCGCTTCGACCCGGACACCTTCTCCCCCCAGCCCGAACCGGACCTGGTGGCCGCCCTGCCCGACGGTCTCGCCGAGCTGTTCGACACGGCCCGTGCCAGGCTGCGCGACCAACTGCCCGAAGGCCCGGCGGGCCGGTTCCTGGTCGGCGAGCTCGCCGACGGCTGCTGGTCGGTCCTCCACCTGGCGCCCGCGTGGCTCGCCGCGCGCATGGACGGCGACGCCTGCGTCGAGCAGCGGGCTTTCACCGACCCGGCGGCGGCCGTGGCGTTCGCGGCGGGAGCCGTGCTCGCCGAGGCCGGCGCGGAAGTGAACTCCTCGGTGCTGCGGGGCGCCGGCGTCCTGAACCGGACCACCGACCGCCGCAACGGCGTCGACGCCTGGCGGCTCACGTCCGGGGACGGGAACGGGGCCCGGCAGCTCCGGCGCTCGATCGCCGCCGAACGCCCGCGCGGCGCAGACGTCCGGGAACGCCGCTTCTTCGCGCTGTCGCCGCTCGACAACAGGCCGGGCGGGTACTTCGTCGTCCAGCCCGGCCCGGTGCCCGCCGAAGGCGACTTCGTCAGCACCCACCAGATCTTCCAGTGGCACATCGGGAGCTCGCTCCCCAAGGCCGGCGCGCCAGAGCCCTCCCCGGTCGAGGACGTGGTGCTGGAACCCGGCACCGAACTCGACACCTACGACTTCACCAGCACCGGCAGGCTGTTCACCATCGGCACGCCGTTCGAGTGGCGGCAGCTGGACGGCTACCCCGAGGACGTCCCGCACCGCTTCTTCCGGGTGCTGCGGCCCCTCCGCGCGACGCCCCTCCCGCTCAGCGGCCGGACGCTCTACCGTCCCGGGGACCGGGGCCCCAAGCGGCTGCCGGACGCGCGCGGCCGGGGGTTCGGCCTCCCGCACTCGATCATCGACCATGTGGAGTCCGGCGATCTGACCGAGATCAGCGGCCCCGGCGGCGACCCCGTCCCGCTGCAAGACGACTGGGACGCGGACGGATAGCCGGTGGGCACGAGACCAATAGACTTGCGCGACGAAGAGAGGAGCAGCGACGCGATGACCCAGCCCCCCGCCGAGGTTCCGGTGCCGCCGCAGGGACCGCGGCCGTACGACCGGCAGCGCTACGAAGAGCTGACGCAGCGGCTCGGCATGGCCCTGCTGCAGGTCGCCCCCGCCGGCTGGCGCCGCATCGACCTGCGGATCCTCATGCTCGCCGGCGTCACCGACCTCCGGCTCTCGGTGATCATGCCGGACGGCTCCTCGCCCGCCGCCGACCCGCCCCGCGAATGCGCGCAGATCGCCGCGGAGCTGCGGTCCATGATGTACCGGACCGGCGAGGGCACCTGGTTCGGGATGCGGTTCATGATGGACCCGCCGAGCGCCTACTGGGTCAGCTTCAACGCCGACTTCGACCCCGGCTGGGACCCGCCGGCCGCGCCCGAGGAATGGGCCCGCGACCTCGCCCTGTTCCCCCGCGACGACGAGCACGTCCCCGGCTGGCTGCGCGAGCGCCTCGACCGGACCGCGGGCGCGCACGGCGGATGACTCCCAGGCCAGCCCCCGGACGGACGGAAAGAGGTAAGTCGTGAGCGAGAACGGGTCGCTGAACCCCGCCGAGCAGAACGACCTGCTCCAGCAGATCACCCTGCTGCTGACGCACACCCTGCCCCCCGGGTGGGGGGAATGCACGGTCGTGCACCGCTCGCTCGGGCGGCACACCGAGACCCTGGGGCAGCTGAGCCTGGTCACCGGGCCGGGCCTGCCCGCCCCCTTCGACGTGCCCGCCGCGCTCGGCGAGCTGTTCGAACGCCTGCGCGCCGGCATGTACGCGCCCGGCCTCGGCACCTGGTTCACCGCCACCTTCACGCTGACGTTCCCGTTCTCCTACGACGTCCGGTACGACCGCGACGGCGAGCCGCGCTGGCAGGCCGCGCCGCCGCCGGACGCCGCCGAGGCCGAGCTCCGCAGGTTCCCGCGCGACGCCGAGCACGTCCCCGCCTGGCTGGCCGCCCCGCCGGCGCAGGGCATGCGCATCGCCCGCCCCTTCGACGGCACCGCCCCCGACGGGCGGCCCGAGGTGCGGCGGCCCGACGTCCCCGGCGCCGAGCGCGAGGCGATGGTCCGCTACCTGGAGCAGGCCCCGATCGTGCTGGCGGCCCGCAGCTACGACAGCGACGCCCTCGACCCCGGCCACGCGCGGAACGTCCCGCTGACCTACCACACCGACGGCACCTGGATCTGGCCCGGCGCCGTCGGCTACTACCTGCGCGCCCACGGCGTCCCGCCGGAGCCCGAGCTCGCCGCCCACATCCGGCGGACCGGGTTCGCGGTCCCGGACGTCGCCGACGGCGTCCGCTCCGCCGCGGTCGCGGCCATCACCGGCTCGGAGTCGTCATGAACAACGTCCCGCCGCAGAGCGGCGCCAGCGGACCGCCGGTGCCCGCCTACCAGCCGCCCGAGGGCTACGCCACCTCGACGCGTCACCCCGTCGTCCACCTCCCGGTGATGCTGAACGGCCTGCACGTCGGCTACCTGTGGGCCGGGACGGACGACCGGTCCGCCGGGTTCGTCCGGCGCAAGGAGACCCTGCGGCAGGCCTACGAGGCCCCGCTCGTCTGGTCGCAGCGGCTGCGCGAGGCCCACGCGGCGGGCCTGCCCGCCCGCGAGGCGATCCGCCAGTGGATCGGCCGCCCCGAGGACCCGCGCGGCGGCGGCGTCCCCGCCGGCGCCCGCGAGGAGGTCGCCGACGGCAAGCAGGACGTGTTCCGCCTCGCCGACCCCGGCGCCGAGCCCTCCCCCTGGGAGTCGGTGCGCCCTGGCGAGTTCCCCGACGGCACCCCGATGGACCGGTCGCAGGGCTGGGGCGGGCTGCACTTCGAACTGCCGCCCGGCTACGACCTGACCACCGACGGCCCCGTCCGCTACCTGCCGGTCGTCAAGGACGACGTCGTCCTCGGCTACCTCTGGCAGGGCGGCACCGCAGCCCTGTTCCTGCCCCGCGCCGACGCGGCAGCCCTCGGCAGCGACGCCATGGGCGCCTGGGTGCAGCGGCTCCGCGACCTCTACGCGCAGCACGTCCCCGCGCCGGAGGTGCTCGCCCGCTGCCGCGCCATGCCCGCCGACCCCGTCGCGGGCGGCGTGCCGGCGGACGCGACCGAGCAGGAGGCACCGAGCCTCCAGCGGCTCCGCGACCTCGCCGACGTCCACGAGCAGTCGCTGCGGCTGGCGAACAACCCGGTCCCGGGCGACCCGGAGATCATGAAGCGCCCCGCCCTGGACCCGGCCGAGCGCGACGTGGTCCTGCGCTACCTTCGCGAGGCCCCGGTCGTGTACGACAGCGGCCGCCTGTTCACCGACGCTTTCGACCCCGCGCGCCCCGCCAACATCCCCGACACCTACCAGACGGACGGCACCTGGGTCTGGCTCGGCGGCGTCCCCCACCACCTGGAGCACCACAACATCCCGCCAGAGCCCGACCTCCTGCGCCACATCCGGGACAACAACGCCCAGCTCCCAGCGGAAGACCCGACCACCCGCGAGCGCGCCAAGCAGACCCTCCGCTGGCACCGCATCCTCGTCCCGCCCCCCGCGTAGGACGCGCTAGCCCGCCTTGCTCCGCACGATCTCCTGCGCCGCCCGCCGCAACCCCGTTTGAATGACCGCATAGGCGACAAAGGAGCAAAGCGCCGCAAGGAAGACCACCACCACGGCGGCCTCCGGCAGGAGCCCGAACGGAGTGCACAGCAGCAAGAGCACCCCGAGCACGAGAAGCGCATTCCCCGTGCGCACCCGCTCCCGCTGCGGCAACTCTCCATAAGGCACCTTCACGCTGCGGGATACCGTGTAATTCCCCACGCCTTTGCGAGCTCGCACTCCCGCGGCGACGCAGGCGAGCCCCAGCAGCCCGTACGCCACGGTCCCGATGATCACAGGCACAGTCGAACCTCTCCAGAACCATTCCGCCACCTGGGGCGCCAGAGTATCCCTCGAACCGACGTCCTCCGCGATTTCCGCTCCGCCGAAGACGAATTTTTCGTCGTCCGATATGTCGCCGCATGGAACCGGTCAAGACGACGCTGAAGAACGACGAGCCTGTTAGCAGGCCACCCGCACCGTTTCGCCGACAACCACCGAACCAACCTTTCCTGAGAATCGCCCACGATGGGCGATACCGCCACTACAGTGGCCGGAATCGTTGACCACCTGTTTCGAGCACGCTCAACACACCGTCGCGGACGACCGGGGAGTCCCATGATGTTCAGCGCCAACGACTTCGACATGGACAAGCTCGTCGCGGACGCGCAGCAGCGCGTCGCGAAGATGGCGGCGATCAGGGAGCGGACGGCGGCGCTCACCGGGCACGCCGAATCGGCCGACGCGCGCATCCGGGTGACGAGCAGCGCGGACGACCCGGTCGCCGAACTGCACATCGATCCGCGGGCGATGCGGATGTCGGCCGAGGAGCTGTCGGAGGCCGTCCGGAGCACCGTCAAGGCCGCCCGCCGCGACCTCGACCGGCAGGTCGAGGAACTCACCGCCTTCGAGTACGGGGACTCGGTGAACCCCCTCGAACTGATGAAGAACAAGGACGCGCTGAAGGAGACGCTCGGCGAGGTCCAGGGCATGTTCGAGAAGGCCGGCCGGGAGACGCAGGGAATGATCGAGCAGCTCCAGCGCAACCTCGGGATCCCCGGGCAGGCCCCGCCCCGGTGACGCGGCCGGCGAGTACCCGAGCATCGAGGACGGAGTGACGCGTGGGCGAGAACAAGATCAACAACATCCTCAACGGGCCGAGTCCGACCCCGGCGGGCGCGCCCCCTTCCGGGACACCGCCCACCGGCGGGCGTCCCGCACCCGCACCCGCACCGTCGCCCGCGCCCGCGACGCCGGCGCCCGGCACCGGCGCCAAGACGAGCGGCCAGGTGCACTTCTCCCCCGAATCACTCAAACGGCTCGGCGACGCCCTGGAGAAGGACGTCGGCGCCATTCTCAAGAACGCCCGGTACAAGCTGAACGTCAAGCCGCGCGACGCCCAGCCCGACGCGTTCACGACCTTCGGCTTCTTCTGCGCGACGGCCTACACCGAACTGATCGAGTTCGCCGACCAGGACCTCATCGACAAGACCGAGCTGCTCATGGACTTCAACGACAGGCTGCACCAGGCCGCCAAGATCCAGGACGAGGCCGACCGCAAGTCGACGATCAAGAAGGGCTCCTGATGACCGACGTGCTGGGGGCCGCGAAGGGCCTCGCCCAGGCCGCGATGTACGAGTGCATCTTCGTCTCCACGGTGATCCCCGCCGCCATCCCGATGAACCCGATCGTGTACCAGGCCCAGGGCGACCCGAAGAAGATCTGGGACGCCGCCGAAGGCTGGAAGGAGACGATCGACGAGCTCACCAAGGCCAAGGAGCAGATCGAGACGCTGACGCGCGGCGTCCAGCAGACCGCCTGGGAGGGCGACGACCGCACCGCCTTCGAGCAGCGGACGCAGGAGTACCGGCAGCAACTCGACGCCGCGATCGCCATGGCCTGGGTCGTCGCCATCGCGCTGTGGATCCTCGCCGTCATGATCGCGGTGTTCATCTACCTGATGTTCATCGTCATCACCCTGCTCGCGATCTTCGCCGCGGCCATCTGCATCGCGGCGGGCAGCATCATCGGGGCCCCCGCGGCCGTCGAACTCGAAGCGCAGGCGAACCAGTTCGCGACCATGGCCTACCGGGTGATCAGCATGGGCTCGAAGGTGCTGACGATCACGTTCGGCACCACCGCCGGGATCTTCGGGCTCGCCTGCGCGGGCAACATCGCCTGGCAGTGGGGCCACGGCAACGACGACGTGTTCAAGACCTTCGGCCAGGCCACGCTCAACGGGCTCGACGACATGCTGAAGGGGACCCTCAACTTCCTGGAGCAGAAGTTCACCGCCAAGTTCATGGGCGAGGGGCAGGTCGGGAAGTGGACGGGCATTCCGCAGTCGAGCCGTATCGCGCCGCTCACCGGGCTGGAGCGGGGCGTCACGGGGCTCGGAGCCGTCGACACCGCGAACGGCGGGCCCGTCCTCGTCGCGGGCGGTGAGAAGCTCGCCGGAGCCGCCGGCATCGAGGGCGGCGAGTACGGCAGCGGTGAGGACGGCGAACCCGACCCCGGACGCAACTACGTCGACAAGACCCAGCCCCACCGCTGACGCGGCCGGACGAGGTGCACCATGTCGCTCCGTATCATCGTCGCGGCGGCGGTCTTCCTGCCGATCATCATCGTGATACTCCTGCTGGGGATCGCCGCGTATCGGGGGCGCTGGCATTCCTGGCACGGGAACGACGACTTCTTCCATTGGCCGTACGCACCCCTTGCCGGAGCCTGGTTCGGGGCGTCCATGCTGCTCGTCATGGCGGCCCTGCTGGTCGGCACGGTCGTCCCCGCCGCCGTGGTCGCGGTCCTGGTTGTGGTCGCCCTCCTCCTGCTGCTGGTGGCGATCCTCGTCTACGTGCATTCCCCCAGGTGGCTGCTACCCGGGTACGTCCGGTGGCTGGACGGCGACGCCGGCTTCACCGAGCGGCCCGCATGCCTTGACACGTATCGGAATTCGCGGCTGAACAGAGTCATGCGCAAGCTCACCCTCGACCCCCGGCAGGAATTCTGAGGCGCGCGGTCAGTCGAAGGGGTCTTTCCTCGCCCTGCCGATGGTGTTGGTCAGTACCAGTACGCCCGCGCCGAGACCGAGGACCATCGACACCAGCATCACGGTGCCGGTCACCCCGCCCGACCTGTCCAGAGCGAACGTGATCAAGAACAGACCCATGAAGAAGTTGGAGACGGCGACGTACTGCATGCCCTCGAGTTCCGCGCCGCGCCCGGCCCGGAACAGGCAGGTGCCGCAGCAGATCAGGCCGAGCACGATCAGGCCGGCCCCGACCGCCAGTTCCACATTCTTCATGCGCCTTTACTCCGCATGCCGCCATCCGATGAGGGGATCGGTCCGGCGACGACCGGACCGCCATCACAGTCCACACGTCCTGACAAGTGTTCTGACTGTTGCGCGGTACGTACGGTAACAGGGCGCCGAACCCGTGTCATCAAGTATGCGAACAGGGGCGGGTGGGCTTTTAATGATCGGGGGCGGTGCGTCCGCTTCGGGATGTTCGCCGCGCGAAGATGGTCTGCGGGAAGGCTTGGGGGTTGCAGTTGTCCGATGGGTCGCGGCCGGAGTTCCTAGCTTCGGAGCAGGAGCTGGACGGCTCTACGCGGGTGGTCGAGGACGTGGCCGCCGAGGCGCCTGAGCCGGAGGCGCGGCGGAGGTGGTCCGGGTCCCGGCGGCGGTGGGCGGCGGGCGCGGGTGCGGTGGCCCTGGTCGCCGGCGGGGTCGGCTGGGGGGTGCACGCGGCCTCCGGTGAGGACGAGCCGGCCCGGTTCACGTCCATGCCGGAGCCGTGCTCGCTGGTGCCCGGCGAGATCCTCGAACGGTACGTGCCGCTTTCTGATCCGCCCGTCCCGGACAAGGACGCGAAGTCGGCTGGCGAGCGGTACGCCGCCTGCTCATGGGCGGAGCGGCCGGGCCTCGCGGGCGTCCAGGCGTCGCGGCGGCTCGACGTCTCGGTGCGGCTGCACCTGGAAGGCGTCGCGCCCGCTAAGGCGGAGTACGACGCGGCCTGGAGCGGCGCCCGGACGATGGAGGGGACGTCGAAGGGCGCACCCGGATCCCTGCGCGCCGAAGCTCCCGTGCTCCTCCGGGTCGGCGATCAGGCGTTCGCGCAGCACCTGACGTTGACAGGTCCGCTGGGACAGTCCGGCACGACCGCGGCCACCGTCCGTCTGCGGAACGCGGTCATCACGGTGCGGTTCCGGGCCACGGCGTCACCGGCCGGCAAGGACGCCTCCCCCAAGACCCCCGAAGCGCCGCTCGACAAGGCCAACGGCCGGGCGGCCGCCGAAGCCGCCGCCCGGAGCGCCACCGCCGCCCTCGCGGCCTGTGGCACCTGCCTCAGCCGGTAGGCGTCCGTCAGCGGGCGGGAGGCCGGTTGTGGGGCCCGCCGGGCGGAGGGCCCTGCTGCGGGCCGGGCCCGGGCGCCCCGAAGGGCTGCGGCGGCGCCATCGGCGCCGGACCGGACGGAGCGGCGGGCTTCTTGCGGCCGCGCATCAGCAGGAAACCGCCGACGCCCAGCACGAGCAGCACCACCACGACGCCGCCCACGATCAGGATCGGGAAGCCGCCGGAGTCGTCCTCGTCGGCCGCGGCCGGCTTGGTGGCGCCCGCCCCGGCCTTCGCGCCGCCCGCGACCTTGTCCAGCCGCTCGTAGACGGGGTTCGGCGCGGTGTCCGGCACGTTCTGCTTGAGCGCGCGGGGGATGCTGATGACGCCGTACCCGAGCAGGTCGTCCTTGCCGGTGGGGCCGAAGTCCTTCGCCGTGGCGGTGATGCGCTGCACGACCTGCCGCGCCGACATCTCCGGGTAGCGGCTGCGGACGAGGGCGATCGCCCCGGAGGCCAGCGCGGACGCCTGGCTCGTCCCGGCGCCGGAGTTGTAGGCGTGGCCCTCCTTGCCGAGATACCCGACGTCGGCTCCCGGCGCGGCGACGGTGACGTAGGGCTGCCGCTGCGTCGACTTCCAGGGCTTGCCGTCATGGCCGAACGCCCCCACGGCCACGACTCCCGGGCATGACGCGGGATAGTTGGGCTTGTTGCCGATGTCGCCCGAGTTGCCGGCGGAGGCGACGATCACAACGTCCTTCTCAGCGGCGTACTTGACCGCGTCGAGCAGTTCCGGCGGGCACTGGTTCGGGTAGATGCCGGCGGATTCGCTGCTCTCGGAGATGTTGACGACCTTGGCACCATTGTCGACGGCGTACCGGACGGCCTTCGCCGTCGTCGGGCCGCTCACCGAGGGAGCCGCGATGGGCAGGATCTTCGCCTCGGGCGCGATGCCCACGAACCCCGTCTTGGTGCCCTGCGAGGCGATGAGGCTGGCCATGCCGGTGCCGTGGCCGTGGTTGTTGGAGTCGTTGTCGCGGCGGCCGTCGCCGCCCTTGCCGGTCAGGTCGGTGCCGGGGAGCACCACGGGCTTCATGTCGGGCAGTTGCGCGTTGACGCCGGTGTCGATAACCGCGACCGTCACGCCCTTGCCCTTGGTGACGGGCCACACTTCCTTCTGGATGCTCCAGGAACGGAACCACCACTGGTCCGCCCTGGGGCCCGGGGCTGCGTGCGCGGGAACGGCGGGCGCCGCCGCCAGCCCGATCGCCGCCGTCGCAGCCACCGTCCGAAGCAGCCACCGCATCTGTCGCACTCCCTAGTCCGTTGTGCCGGGGCGGGCGGCGCGGCGGCCGCCGGCCGTCCGCCCCGCCCGTGTCCGAGAGGTCAGCCGATCACCGGTGGAGCGGTGTCGTCATCGGCTCCCCACACATCCTCGTCCTCGGTGAGCCAAGTGTTACGTTCGCGCTCCTCGCCCTTGCCGCCCTGGGCGCCCTGGCCCATCGGCATGCCGCCCATGGGCATGCCGCGCGCGCCGGCACCGGCCGCGCCGGGCCCGGCGCCGCCGGGACCGAGGCCACCGGGACCGCCGGCCGGGGACGTGCCGGCGTTCGGGCCGCCGAAGCCGCCCGGGTCGGCGCCGAACGGAGCGCCGCCACCGCCGCCCAGCCCGGGGCCGCCGCCTCCGGGGCCGCCGCCCGGCATGCCCGCGAGATCGGTGCCCGAGCCGCCGCCGAACGGCGATCCGCCCGCTCCGCCGAACGGCGAGCTGCCGCCGCCACCGAGTGCCGGGTTGTACGAACCCGCGCCATCGGGGGTGAAGGGGCTCGTTCCGCCCGAGGTGAAGGGGCTGGTGCCGCCTGCGTTGGGGTTGAAGGCGCCGGCGCCGTCGGACGTCGGGAACTTCGAGCCGGGGCCGCCGGGACTGGTGGAGCCGGGGTCGAAGCCGCCGGGACCACCGGGGGGGCCACCGCCGGGAGGGCCACCGCCGGGAGGAGGCGGGGGCGGCGGGGTGTCGGTCACGCCACCGCGCTGGTCCGGCAGGTCCTTGCTGATCTTGAGGGGGTGGCCCTCGAACGCCTCTTTCATCCGGCCGATGAAGTTGTTCATCAGCTTGCGGGCGTTGTCGTCGTCACCGCCGGTGTGGACCCAACCGTCGGTCATCGTGTCGCCCTGGGTTTTATACCAGTCGAGAATGTCGTGCTTGTACCAGGCGTAGAGCGTGGCGTTGTTGTGGCTGTCGTCCGACAGCTTGCCCGCCGTGTTGTAGACCTTGCCGAGCTGGTCGAGCGCCTTCTGGGCGGAGTCGCCCTTCCAGTGCTTGATGATCTTCTTGGCGAAGTTGTTGGTCAGCTCGTCGGTCATCTCGGCCAGGACGTCCGCCGCGTCCTTGTAAGCGGTCGAGGCTTCGCCGACCTTGCCGGGATTCAGGGCCTTCAGCTTGTTCTTGACGTCCTCATGGCTCATGCCATCCGCGTTGTGGGAGCCGAAGGCCATCCCGTCGCGGATCGGGTAGTGCTCGGTGTTGTCCCCCATCGATCCTCCTTTCGGGCCGACGATCAGCTGAGGTTGGGATCACCGGTCGGATTGACGCCGTCCACGTTCTTCTTGGTGTTGCCGTGGGCGTTCTCGTACTGGTCCGCCGTCCGCTTCAGGTTCTCGATCACACCCAGATAAGCGGTCTCGATGGCGCCGATGTACTCCTGGAAACCGGTCTTGCTCGCAGTCGCCACATTGACGAATTGCTCGGAGCCCTGAATGTTGCCGAGGTCGGCCTGGGTGATCGACGTGGCGCCGACCTTGTTGAGCTTGCGCTTCCAGATGTCCAGCTTGTACTTCATATCGCCGGCGAGGCTCCGGAGCTCCGCCGGATCGACCTCGTAGCCGTCTTCGGCCTTGGCCTTCCATTCCCCGCGTTCAGGCTGCGTGCCCCGGGGAAGCGCATTGCTCGGGTCGTTCCACTTGCCGGCGTCGGCACCCGCGCTGTAATCGAAGTACAGTTCGCGCTGCCGCGATTCCGAGAGGTTGTTCCATTCGTCGCGGGTCATTCCCGTGACGGTCTGGTACTCCGGAATCTCCCCGCTCTCGTCCCGGCCCGCGGCGCCCACGTAGCGGTCGTGCACGACCTTCGCGAGTTCCGCGTCTGTCAGATAGTAATCACTCATCGCTGACCCTCCGGCGGATCACATCATCCCCGGCACATCTGCGTCGTGCGAGTCCTCCCCGGACCCGCACGACGTAGACGGACCTTGCTGACCCTGCGTCAGCCCGCCCAGATGTTCTGGTTGGCCCGCTCGGCCCCGCTGTAGTTGCTGTGCGCGTCGCCGATGACGACGCCGAGCTGGTTCAGGACCTGGCCGATGTGGGCCGCGGCGGCGTCCCACTGGCGCTTGGCGTCCCAGTAGGCGGACTGGGCGCCGCCCTCCCACTGGGCAAGGTTCTGCTCGAGGTTCTTCTCAAGGTCGTCGAGCTCGTCGACGAGGGCGCGGTAGGCCAGCGTGAAGTCGGCCTGAGCCTGCTGCATCGCGCCGAAATTGGCCTTGGTGTAGCTGTCGCTCACGATCGGAGTCCTTACGGTCGGAGGGATGGCGGAGGCGGTGGCCGATCAGGTGGCGCCGTTGAGCAGCTGGTTGATCTTGTTGACCGCGTCCTGCTGCTCCTGCTCCGTGCTCTCGTACGTGATCTTGGTCTGGACGAGCTTCTGGTGCATGCCCTCGAGGGCCGTCCGCACCTTGCCCATCTCGGTCTGGAACTCGGTGAAGACCCGGTCGAAGGACACCGCGGCGTTACCGGCCCAGCCGGCCATCAGCTGCGACTTGTGTCCGTCGAGCTGGCTCTGCAGGCCCTTGACGATGCCCGCGGAGTCCTCGATGCGCGTGGCGGCCTGCTGCATTGCCGCTCTGTCGGCTGCGGATGTGTTCCCCACAGTGTCACCTCCGTTTTCCGATTTCTGGTTGCGTCATCGGGAGAGTGAAGACGGACCGTAACCCCGGCCGGTCTGGGAGCAATCCCAATGACACGAAATGTCAGCGATCATAAGCCTTACGCCCACCTATGTCGACGCAACTGATGATCTAGCGGTTCATGTGATCTACATTACATTATGCCTTCGACGCCGAGACGGGCTGCCGGGCGAGCTTGGGGTCGAGGGCGGGGCCCTGCGGGATCAGGTGGATGACGCTGGACGGCACCGGCGCGGCCTGCTTGGCCTCGTAGCCGAGCTTCTTGGCGATGTCTGCGGACGGCAGCGCGAACCGGACGCCCTGGTCGTTGACGAGGGACAGCGAGCCGGAGCCCGCCGTGGAGGTGCTGTCGTCGCCGGCGGGCACCAGGCTCATCAGCGCCGCCCCGCCGGGCGGCAGCACCATCTGGTCGATCGTCCCGGACGAGCCCGAGGTGCCGGCGCCGAGCGCGCCCGCGGCCGGCACCGGCAGCGACCCGCCCATCGTCAGCTGCGCCGTCGACGAGCCGATCGGGAACACCGAGCACAGCGGCGTCCCGGCGTCCCAGGCGACGAACTTCGGCAGCGTCGGCGGCAGGTTGTTGTCCAGCAGCCGCGTCCCGGAGGCGATCGCCTGCGCGGACGGGACGTCCGTCGGCAGCGGCACGGCCTGCTCGCCGGGGTAGGCGGCGGTGGTCCGCACGTCGCGCAGCAGCAGCTGCGCCTGCGTCTCGTTGATCTGCGAGAGCCCGTCGGCCAGCATCACGTACCATAGCGCCTGCCCGCCGGCCCCGGTCTCGGCCTTGAACACCTGGCCGACGCGCGCCGACCCGTTCCGCGGGCCCGCGACCGACTTGCCCCGGCCGGGGACGTTCGGCGCCGCGAAGTTGCCGGCCGCGGGGATCGCGTTCAGCCAGGTCGCCGAGACCTCCACGGCGGCGGGACCGCCGGTCAGCGCCGTCACCTGGTCCCCCGGGATCGTCATCTGCATCCGGTGGTCCTTCCAGACCACCCACGGGACGCCGCCGCTCTGCACGACGACGGCCTCGGTGTCGGCGAGCCGGCGTCCGCCCACCTTCCGGCCAGCGGCGAGCGCGCTGATCTGCCGCCGCACCCCGTTCGCCCCGGCCGCCTCGCGCGTGCACACCGACCAGGGACCGCGGATGAGCTGGTCCTTGCCGGGCAGCGAGTCGGGCGCGCCGACGATGCCGATCATCGCGCCGCGCTCGAACTTCGCCAGCGACTTGCGCGAGACGGTGCGCCGCTCCGGTGTGCTGTCGGAGTCGAGGGCCAGCAGCGCGGACGCGTAGTTCGCGACCGGGAACATCTTCCCGTTCTGGGCGTTGTAGATGTACTTGGTGCCGGTCTCCTTCTCGATGATGAGCTGGCCGGCCTTGTCGAGACCTTTGGCCCCGCCCGGGGACAGGATCCCCCAGATGCCGAACACGGCGATGATCAGCAGTCCGACCATCACGCCGGCGAAGGCGCCCACCGACAGCCGCCGCATCGGCGACTCGGCCACGTCCGGTTCGCCCTGCAGCAGGGCCAGCCCGACGCGCTGCGTCATCAGGCGGTGCGCCTGGTAGAGATCCCGCCGGTTCTGCATCAGCGCGTCACCCGGCCAGCCCGCGGACGCGGGAGTAGACGTCCAGCACGGCGAGCGCGAGCGGGATCAGCGCGATCATCACGAGCATGTCGAGGATGTCGCCCCACCGGCCCCAGACCGGGGTGGGGCGGTGGCCCGGCAGCCACAGCGTCACCGCGACGACGATGCCGGTGAGCACCAGCAGCGGGACGAGCGCCACGGCGAGCGCGACGACCTGGCTGCCGTGCAGCGCCATCCCGATCGTCGTCAGGACCAGGCCGAACAGCCCGATCACGAGCATCCAGGAGCGCTGCCCGACGCCGCGGAAGATCCGGGCGCGCAGCAGCAGCGACACCGACATCGCGGTCGCCGTCGCCGGTCCGGCCCAGCCGCCCTCGCCGCTCAGGAAGAGCATCGCCCCGGCCGCGACGAGCGCGATCGAGGCGATGAGGCCGGTGGAGAACCGGTCGGCGGCGGCGGTCCGCGCGAGCACCTCGCGGCCGTTCACCGTCTCGGTGTCGCGGCGCAGGTCCTCGGCGCTGCCCGGGACGGGCGGCAGCGGCATCCGCGCCAGCTTGAACGACAGCGACGGGACCGCCGCGATGAACATCATCATGACGACCGCGCAGATGGCGGCGATGCCCGCGGCCGGGAGGTCGTCGAAGAAGAACCCGACGGCGGAGCCGATCACCCCCATCAGCGCGGCGAACGCGATGCCGAGGAAGACCGGCAGCCCGTCCGCGATGGCGAACGCGGCGATGATCGCGGCGAGCGCGGTCAGCCCGAACCCCGCCAGCAGGTGCGGTGCGCCGAGGTCGAGCAGTTCCAGATCTTTGCGGGCGGGCGCGGCCAGGCCCGCGAGGAACGCGTACGGGAGGGCCGTGTAGCCGATGATCACGCCCGCGCCCGAGTCGGCGACCGCCCGCGACAGCACCGTCGCCATGATGAGCGCGACGAGCGCGACGATGCCCGCGGCGACCGCCGGGACGATCCACGGTGGCCCGGACAGCGCGATCACGACCGCGCCGACGAGCAGCGCGATCCCGCCCGCTCCGAGGCCGAACGAGCGGGTCGTGGTGGGGCGCCACCGGTCGGTGCGCTCGCGGATCCCGGACGCGATGACGTCGGCGACGTCGTCGAAGGACATCTCCGGGAGCTGCGCCATCCGCGGCCGGAAGTACAGGATCTCCCCGTCCCGGATGCCGAGGGCGCTCGTCGTCTGCGCGGCGTCGAACGGGTTGCCGTCGAGGCGCTGCAGCACCCAGCCGGAGTGGGCGAGACCGGCGTCCGCCATGTCCTCGCCGGCCGCGCGCAGCAGCGTGGGGAGCATGTGGGCGAGGGGCACGTCGGCGGGCAGGGAGACATCGATGCGCCGTTTGGGGGCGACGATGGTGACCCTGCACAGTTCGGTCATGGCAGGCGAGTTCACGGGAGCTCCCGTCCTCCAAATCAGCTCAGGGGGCGGATCCGAGCAACGCGCAGCTTAGGATGTGACGTCCGCCTACGCTAAAGCAACCTCAAAGTTTGACAAGTATCCCCCAAACGGGCCGGCCGTCTCCCCGCACCGGCCGCCCCGGCGTCGAAGCTCCGGAGGAACGCCGAGGTGAGCACGATCCTCGTGCGGCGCAAGGAGCGCCGCAAACCCCCGCCAGCCCCCAAGGGCGAACTGCTGCTCGAATCGCCGCCGGAGATCCCGGAACTGCAGAGCGGCGGCCTGCAGAACGTGCTCACGTACCTGCCGATGGCCGTGATGCCCCTGATGATGGGGCTGATGTTCCTCGGCGGCGGCACCCGCAGCCCGATCATGATGATCAGCAGCGGCGGCATGGCGCTGGCGATGGGCGGCATGATGCTCGGCCAGCTCGGCCGCGGCTCCGGTGAGCGCAAGTTCAAGCTGAACGGTGCGCGCCGCGACTACTTCCGGTACCTGTCGCAGGCCCGCCGCAAGGTGCGCCGCGCCGCCGAGCAGCAGCGCGAGTCGCTGGAGTGGAACAGCCCGGCCCCCGACTCGCTGTGGTCGCTGGTGATGAGCGCCCGGATCTGGGAGCGCCGCCCGAGCGACCCCGACTTCGGCAACGTGCGGATCGGCGCCGGCCCGCAGAAGCTCGCCGTCCAGCTGATCCCGCCGGAGACGCGCCCGGTGGAGGACCTGGAGCCGATGACGGCGGGCGCGCTGCGCCGCTTCGTCCGGGCGCACTCGACGGTGCCGAACCTGCCGGTCTCGGTGTCGCTGCCGTCGTTCGCGCGGATCCTGCCGATGGGCGACCCGGAGGCGGCCCGCGGCATGGTCCGCGCGATGATCGCGCAGCTCACCTCCTTCCACTCGCCCGACGACATGCGGGTCAGCGTGTGCGCGTCGGCCGAGGCGATGCCGCACTGGGACTTCGTCAAGTGGCTGCCGCACGCGATGCACCCGACGGTGACGGACGCGGCGGGGCCCGTCCGGCTGATGGCGGGCAGCCTCGTCGAGCTGGAGCGGATGTTCGGCGCCGAGGTGAAGGACCGGCCCCGGTTCACCCCCGGCCTGCAGCAGAGCGACCTGCCCTACCACGTCGTCATCGTGGACGGCGGCGCCGTCACCCCCGACTCGCAGATCGGCTCGGACGGCATCGAGGGCGTCTGCGTCATCGACCTCAGCGGCGCCGTCGCCCCGACCACCGACGGCACGATGCTGCGGCTGCGGGTCGCGCCCGACAAGATGGCGATGCTGCGCCGCGACCGCACCGGCAAGGACGTCCCGAGCATGCTGGGCCGGCCCGACGCGTTCAGCTACGTCCAGGCCGACGGCCTGGCCCGGCAGCTCGCGCCGCTGCGGGCGAGCGCCGCCAGCGGCCCGGAGATGGACGCGCTGTCGGCCGCGACGACGCTGACGACGCTGCTCGGCGTCCCCGACCCGGCGCGGATCGACCCGCGCCAGGCCTGGCAGCCGCGCGCGCCGCGCAACCGGCTGCGGGTGCCGATCGGCATGGACGCCGAGGGGCGCCCGATCGAGCTGGACATCAAGGAGGCCGCGCAGGGCGGGTACGGCCCGCACGGCCTGTGCATCGGCGCGACCGGTTCCGGTAAGTCGGAGCTGCTGCGCACGCTCGTGCTCGGCCTCGCGATGACGCACTCGTCCGAGGTGCTGAACTTCGTCCTCGTCGACTTCAAGGGCGGCGCGACGTTCCTCGGCATGGACGGCCTCCAGCACGTCTCGGCGATCATCACGAACCTGGAGGACGAGCTCCCGCTCGTCGACCGCATGTACGACGCGCTGCACGGCGAGATGGTGCGGCGCCAGGAGTGGCTGCGCGCCGCCGGCAACTACGCCTCGCTGCGCGACTACGAGAAGGCCCGCGAGCAGGGCGCGCCGCTCAAGCCGATGCCGACCCTGTTCGTCGTGCTGGACGAGTTCTCCGAGCTGCTGTCGGCCAAGCCCGACTTCGCCGAGCTGTTCGTGATGATCGGGCGGCTCGGGCGCTCGCTGGGCGTCCACCTGCTGCTCGCGTCGCAGCGGCTGGAGGAGGGCAAGCTGCGCGGCCTCGACACCCACCTGTCGTACCGGATCGGCCTGCGGACGTTCTCCGCGGCGGAGTCGCGGGTGGTCCTCGGCGTGCCCGACGCCTACGAGCTGCCGCAGGCGCCCGGCAACGGCTACCTGAAGATCGGCACGGAGACGATGACGCGGTTCCGCGCCGCCTACGTCTCCGGCACCTACCGGCCGGAGGACAACCAGGCGCCGCAGTCGCAGCAGGGGCCGCGCCAGGCCGCGCAGATCGTGCCGTTCACCCCGGCGTACGTGCGGCCGCAGATGCTGGAGCAGGCGCGGCAGCAGCGCCCGCAGGAGGAAGACGGCCCGCAGATCAGCCTGTTCGACCTCGTCGTGAAGCAGCTCGCCGGGCACGGCCCGCCGCCGCACGAGATCTGGCTGCCGCCGCTGGCGGAGCCGTCCACGCTCGACCAGGTCCTGCCGAACCTGCAGCAGACGCCCGAGTTCGGCTTCAGCACGGCCGGCTGGGACGGGCGGGGCCGGCTGCACGCGTTCGCGGGCATCGTCGACAAGCCGTTCGACCAGCGCCGCGACCCGATGTGGCTGGACCTGTCCGGCGCGGCCGGGCACATCGGCGTGGCGGGCAACCCGCAGGCCGGCAAGTCGACCCTGCTGCGGACCCTCATCACCTCGCTGGCCCTCATGCACACGCCGCAGGAGGTCCAGTTCTACTGCCTCGACTTCGGCGGCGGCGCGCTCGCGGCGCTGGCCGACCTGCCGCACGTCGGCGGCGTCGCGAGCCGGCTGGACCCCGACCGCGTCCGCCGCACGGTCGCGGAGGTGTCGGGGCTGCTGGAGTCGCGGGAGCGGTTCTTCACCGAGCGCGGCATCGACTCGATCGCCACCTACCGGCAGATGCGGGCCGCGGGCCAGATCGCCGGGGACGGCTTCGGGGACGTGTTCCTCGTCGTCGACAACTGGCTGACGGTCCGGCAGGAGTTCGAGGCGGTCGAGGCGACCGTCACCGACCTCGCCGCGCGCGGCCTCGGCTACGGCATCCACGTCGTGGCCTCGACGAACAAGTGGTCGGAGTTCCGGCTGACGATCCGCGACCTGCTGACGACGAAGCTGGAGCTGAAGCTCGGCGACCCGTACGAGTCGGAGATGGACCGCAAGATCGCCGCGAACGTCCCCGAGGGGCGGCCCGGCCGCGGCATCACCCGCGAGGGGCTGCACTTCCTCGGCGCGCTGCCGCGCATCGACGGCACCGCCTCGGCGGGCGACCTCGGCGACGGCGTCCGGCACCTGGTGCGGACGGTGCAGGCGGGCTGGCAGGGCCGGCCGCCCGCGCCGCCCGTCCGGATGCTGCCGGACGTGCTGCCGCACACCTCGCTGCCGGCGGTGGCCGAAACCGGCAAGCGCGTCCCGATCGGCATCGACGAGGACACGCTGTCGCCCGTCCTGCTGGACTTCGACAACGACCCGCACTTCGTCGTGCTGGGCGACAACGAGTGCGGCAAGTCCAACCTGCTGCGGCTCATCGTCGAGTCGATCAAGGAGCGGTACACGACCGCGGAGGCGCGGATCATCATGCTCGACTACCGCCGGGCGCTGCTCGACTCGGCGGAGAGCGAGCACGTCATCGGCTTCGCGGCGTCCTCGACGGCCGCGGCGGGGCTGATGAAGGACGTGCACGGCGCCCTGGTGAACCGGCTCCCGCCGTCCGACCTGACGCCGGAGCAGCTGCGCAACCGGTCCTGGTGGAGCGGGTCGGAGCTGTTCCTGGTGGTGGACGACTACGACCTGGTCGCCACCCCGTCCGGGAACCCGCTCGCGCAGCTCGCCGAGCTGCTGCCGCAGGCCCGCGACATCGGCATGCACCTGATCATCTCCCGCACCATGGGCGGGGCGGGCCGCGCCATGTTCGACCCGATCCTGCAGCGGCTGAAGGACATGGCCAGCCCGGCGCTGATCATGTCCGGCAACAAGGACGAGGGCAACCTGTTCGACGTGCGGCCGAGCCCGCTGCCGCAGGGCCGGGGCACGCACGCCGACCGGCGCGCCGGCAAGCGCCTCGTGCAGACGGCCTTCTACGGCCAGGAGAGGTAGGCGTCCCACGCGGAGAGCCCCGGGCCGGCCGGCCCGGGGCTCTTTCGTTTTCCAGGTGCTTTCGGTGCGCGTCGCGCTCGCCGTTGCGGCGGCGTCGGGGTCAGTCGCGGTCCTCGGTGGGGAGGGCGGCGCGTCCCGGGCGCCAGCCGCGCCGGCGGCCGAGCGGGATGATCGCCCCGGCGAACGCGACGGCCAGCGCGGTCGCGACGGCCCCGCCGCCGACGGCCAGCGCGATGCCGCGGCTCCGGTGGTCGACGGGCTCCGGCTTGGGGAAGTTGACGGCCCCGCCCAGCGGCCGCGGACCGGCCGCGCCCGGCGTGGCGGTCGGGTCGACGAGCGCCGACACCGCCTGCAGCGGGCTGATCATGCCGTGCCCGCTGCCCTGCCCGTTGCCGCCCTCCGCGGTGATCAGGATCCGGTTGATGACCTGCTGGTAGGTCAGCTTCGGATGGCGGGCGCGCACCAGCGCCGCGACGCCGGCGGCGTAGGGGGCGCCGAAACTGGTGCCCTGCAAGCCCCCGGCGTAGCCGTCGCCGAGGGTCGAGATGACGTTCTCGCCCGGCGCCGACACGTCGATGCGGGACTTGATGTTGGAGAACCCGGTGATGGTGCCCGCCTCGTCCACGGCGGCGACCGACAGGACGCCCTTGTAGCTCGCCGGGTAGGCGGCGGTCTCCTTGCCGCGCTGCTGCTCGGTGACGTTCCCGGCGGCGGCGACGATCAGCGCGTCGCGGCGCTGCGCCCCCCGGACCGCCGCGCGCAGCGCGGGCGTGTCCGGCGCCGCGGACGACACGTTGATCACCTTGGCGCCGTGCTCGGCGGCCCAGGTGATGGCCTTCGCCAGCAGCGTGTTGTCCACCGTGTTCTCGCCGGAGGCGAACTTGGCGTTCAGCAGCTTGACCTGCGGGGCCACCCCGACGAAGGGGACGTTCTTGGCGCGCATGTCGGCCCCGGCGATGATGCCGGCGACCTCGGTGCCGTGCCCGAGGCAGTCGTCCGGCGTGGTGCCGGACGCGTCGTAGGCGCCGACCACCTTGCCCCGGAGCTGCGGGTGGCGGGCGTTGACGCCGCTGTCGACGACGGCGACGGTGACGCCCTGACCGCGGGTGATCCGCCACGCCTGCTCGAAGTCGAGCCGGCGCTGCGCCCACGGCTCGACGGTGATCGCCGACGCGGGCTGCCCGATCGGCCGGTTGCACTTCGGCGCGGGAGCGCGGGGCGCCCTCGCCGGTGCCGACGGCTTCTTCGACGGCTTCTTGGTCGCCGGGCTCTTGGTCGTCGGAGCCGCCAGGGGCCGGTCCGCCGGGGCCGCGCCCGGGGCCGCGGCCGCCGCCGGCGCGAACGCCAGAACGGACGTCAAGGCCAGACTCGCGGCGCCCGCCGCGATTCGCCCTTCGCGCATACCTCGTCTCTCCTGACGTGTGCGGACCCCAAGACTCTAAGGGATCGCGGGGCGGAGCATCACGCCCGCGCGACCACATCCCGGTGCATTATCGTCGTGCGGGTGAATTCCACCGCACCGGTCTTTCCGCCCCCGGCGGGCGAGACGCGGAGCGCGCCCGCGCGGCGGTGGATCGTGCCCGTGTGCGGGCTGGTGCTGGTCGCCGTCCTGGCCGCGGGGGTGTGGGCCGCGGGCGGGTTCGAGGAGAAGCCGGAGCAGCCGACGAAGAAGGCCGGGGAGCGGCTCGACCTCGGGCTGTTCGAGGTGACCGTCCGCGATGTGCGGATCGGGCTGGCCAACACGTTCGGGAGCGACAAGAAGCGCTTCCTCATCATGCGGATGCGGGTGCTCAACAAGGGCAAGGAGACCAAGTCGCTCGGCACCGGCGGACTGACGGACGGCGTCGTCGCGCTCACCAAGGCCGGCAAGTGGGTCAAGCCCGAGCGGATCGAGGGGGTCGCGGGCGGCGCGGGGACCGGCACTGCCCAGCCGGGGCTGCCGGTGGAGGCGTCCGCGATGTGGGAGATGGGCCCGGCCGACGCGCCGAAGAAGCTGACCGTCGGCCTGCGCGAGTGGAAGTACGAGCACGGGTTCACCGACACGAGCTTCAACTGGATCGTCGACCAGCGGAGCGACGAGTTCGCCGGCCGCCTCACGCTCGCGGTGGGCGCCTCATGACCGCGCGGCGGGTGCTGCTGCGGGGCGGCGCCGCGATCGGCGGGACGGCCCTGCTCGCGGGCGCGATGTGGCTGCACTCCGTCCGGCCGGAGGTGCGGGCGGCGGAACTCGACCCGATCCGGACCGGCGGGACGGTCGGCGAGGAGGTCGAGACCCGCGACTTCACCGTGCGGGTCGACGGCGTGGACGCGGCGCGGTCGCTGGAGCCGAGCCTGACGCTGGGCGGCAAGCCCCCGGTCGGGACGGACGGCGTCTACCTGATCGTCCGGCTCAGCGCGACGGCGGCGCGCGAACCGCTGCAGCTCAGGACGGCGGAGCTGGAGACGCCGGGCGGCTACACGTTCCGGCAGGATCCGCGCCCGTCCGACGTCTCGGTCGACCAGCCGACGTACCAGCCGATGATCTGGACGTCCACCAAGGTCGTGTTCGAGCTGCCGAAGGAGCGGGTGAAGGGCGCGCATCTGGTGGTCGGCACCGGCGGGCTGCTGCCGCAGCTGTCCTCGGCCGCCGACATCGACCTCGGGCTCGGCAAGGAGAAGGCGGCCCGGCTCGTCGCCGAGGCAGCCGAACGGTACAAGGTGAGGACGCCGTGACGGCCTCCGAGACCCGTCCGGACGGGATCCCGCTGCCCGACCTGTCCGGGCGGTCCGGGATGCGGCCGCGCGACCGGCGCGTCGTGCAGGCGGTCGCGCTCGTGTGCGCGATGGCGGCGATGCTCGTCATCCCCTGGGCGGACGAGACCGGCCTGGTCCGCGACTCGCTGAAGCCGCCGGAGAAGGTGACGACGCTCCCCGAGGGCCAGATCGGCCAACTGGTCGGGGCGCAGTGGAAGGTCTTCGACCGGCGGACGGCCGCGCCCCTCGGCGACCAGGGCGGCGGCGACGTGGTGGAGCTGCGGATGGAGCTGGCCGTCCGGCCCGCTGACGACGCCAGTGCCAAGGCCGTCGGCTCCTACGGCCTGCAGTACCGCTTCCACGACGGCGACGGCCGCGTGTGGTTCGCGAACGCGCTCCGGACGGCCGAACCGAAGGCGGGCGTCGCGATGCGCGTCACCGTCAGGGGGACGGTGCCCCGTGCCAAGGCGGACGAGCTGGAGCTGCGTATCCAGGCACCGAAGGAGACGCGGAAGCAGGGGACGCCACTGGCTTCGCTGCGTTTCTCGCGCTGACCCGCGCCATCACCAGGTTGAACGCCGCCGCCAGCAGGCACACGCGCAGGACCTCGAAGACGAGCCCCGTCCCGTAGCCGATGGCGGGCAGCCACTGCATCCACCAGGTGACCTCGTGCGGGCCGATCAGCTCGTAGACGAGCCGCCGGGACGCGTCCTCCCCCACGTAGAGCCCGGCGAACAGCAGGCAGAACGTGGCGAACGGCATCATCCCGGACCGGCGGACGAGCCGGAGCCCGTACCAGGCGGGCAGCCACATCTCCCGGAACCCGCGGGTGAGCAGCTCCCGGGGGCTGTTGACCCGGTCGATCGCGCCCGCCCGCGCGAGCCGCCGCCCGGCCCGGCCGCCGCCGAGCACGACCCGCTCGTCGCCCGCGTCCAGGCCGAGGATCACCCCGGCGATCACCAGCCAGATCAGGGCGCCGAGCACGGCGTCCTTGAACGGCGGCCACACGTCGAAGGCGGGGCCGGCGACGCCGGTCACCCAGCCCCACACCTCGCGTCCGGTGAGCCAGTCGGTGCCGAGGCCGCGCAGGTGGTCGATCGTGAAGATGCCGAACAGCGCGAAGTTGATCTCCAGGAAGGCGACGAGCGCGCCGATGGCGCGGGGCAGCCGCTCCTCCAGCCGCCACTCCGCCAGCACCTTCAGCACGAACAGGCCCGCGGTGAGGCCGATCGCGAGGCCGATGTGCTTCTCCAGCGACAGCAGCATCCCGGCGGCCTCGATCTGCCCTTCGAGGCCGCCCTCGGCGAACCCGCGGCTCGCCGCCGCCGACGCGAACTCGCGGGCGTCCTCGCTCTGCAGCCCCCACGCCAGGTAGAAGATGACGAACGGGAGCGCGGCGCGGCCGATCGCGCCGATCACCGGCTCCTCGTTGCCGACCGCCCACGGCGTGAGGTCGCCGTCCGCCTCGCGGGCGTGCACCACGTCCAGGCCCTCGCGGACGCTGTGCACCATCAGCACCGTGACCGTCAGCGTGATCACCACGAGCAGCCCGATGGTGACGATCGGCGCGACGGACGCGGCCGTGCCCTTCATCGCGCCGAGCCGGTAGCCGCCGTACATCGCGCCGTAGCGCAGCAGCTCCCCCACGGTGAACCACAGGGCCAGCGGCAGGGCGAACCGCCCCGCGAGCTTCAGTGCGGCCCACGGGAGGATCAGCGGCGAACGGGCGGACGGCCAGGCCATGGCGCCCGATCGTAGAGGATCCACACGAAACGCCGGTCTAGGACACGGGCACGTGCAATACGGCGAAGGCGGACGACCCGGCGGGAGCGAAGGTGGAGAAGCCCCCGGAACACGACGGACCCCGTCGTCCCGGGTGGGGCGGGACGGCGGGGTCCGAAGGTCCGGGCCGCCGCCGCGCCGGACGGGCCGGCGCGGCGGTCAGCCGGTGGGCCGGGTCAGATGGCGACCTCGAGGCCGGCGACCTCGCCGGTCTTCGCGGTGACGGTGCTGTCGATGCTCACGCCGCCGGCCGCGAGGACGCGGACGGTCCAGTCGCCGTCGGCGGCGAAGAACCGGAACACGCCCTCGTCGCCCGTGACCACCTCGGCGGTGAACTCGCCGGACGAGTCGAGCAGGCGGGCGTAGGCGCTGGACACCGGGACGCCGCCGCGGGTGACGGTGCCCTGGATCACGGCCTCGTTGGTCAGGTCGACGGTCGCAGGCAGGTGCGCCGTCTGCTCGGGCGCTGCGCAGCCCTGGGTCATTGCTCCTCCAGTCCTCGGAAGGTCAGCGGACTTACTTGCCGGCGCCGAGCTCGATCGGCACGCCGATCAGCGAGCCGTACTCGGTCCAGGAACCGTCGTAGTTCTTCACGTTCTCGATGCCGAGCAGCTCGCGCAGCGCGAACCAGGTGTGCGAGGAGCGCTCGCCGATCCGGCAGTAGGCGATGGTGTCCTTGCTCAGGTCGACGCCGGCCGCCGTGTACAGCTCGCGGAGCTCCTCGTCGGACTTGAACGTGCCGTCGTCGTTGGCCGCCTTCGACCACGGGATGTTGGCCGCGGTCGGGATGTGGCCGGCCCGCTGCGACTGCTCCTGCGGCAGGTGCGCCGGGGCGAGCAGCTTGCCGCTGAACTCGTCGGGGGACCGGACGTCCACCAGGTTCTGCTTGCCGATCGCCTCGACGACCTCGTCGCGGAAGGCGCGGATGGACAGGTCCTGGTCCTTGGCCTTGTAGTCGGTGGCCGGACGGGACGGGACGTCGGTGACCAGCTCGCGGGAGTCGAGCTCCCACTTCTTGCGGCCGCCGTCGAGCAGCTTCACCTTGTCGTGGCCGTACAGCTTGAAGTACCAGTACGCGTAGGCGGCGAACCAGTTGTTGTTGCCGCCGTACAGGATCACCAGGTCGTCGTTGGCGATGCCCTTGGCGGACAGCAGCTGCTCGAACCCGGTCTTGTCCACGAAGTCGCGGCGGACCGGGTCCTGCAGCTCGGTCTTCCAGTCGATCTTCACGGCGCCACGGATGTGGCCCTTGTCGTACGCGGACACGTCCTCGTCGACCTCGACGAGGACCAGACCGGGGTCGTCCAGGTGGGACTCAACCCAGTCGGTGTCCACCAGGACGTCTGAGCGGCTCATGCGGGAACCTTCCTCTCGGAGCGGAATTTCGCGGTGACACGTCGGAAGAGCAGGTACATCTCGCAGCCGAGGCAGAACCCGAACACCGCGTTCAGGAACGCCGCCGCCAGCGCGAGGGCGGTGGCACCGATGCCGAGCCAGGTGGTCCCCGTCGCGTATCCGGCGGTTCCGGCCAGGGCGAACGCCAGCCCGACACCCTGCGCGAAGCGGGGCGCGGCGGCGTCCTCCAGTTCCCTGGGCGGCGCGAGCCGGGGACGGATCAGCACTCTGAACAGCAGCCCGTACGGGGCGTACCGCAGGCCGAGGAAGGTCGCGAGAGCGAACACGGCGGCCTGGGCGGCGAGCAGGGCCCCGCTCCCGGTGACCAGGACCACGATGAGGACGACGGTCGTGACCGCCGCGCCGAAGCGCGGCCCACGGGGATCAACCTGCATCGGGGACTCCTGGCGGAGCGGAAGCGTGCGTACGAGCTGGGAAGTCGGAAATGCTCGGGGGCGGACGGGCTCGATGCCTCAGGCCGGGCGACAGAGCGAGGCGGCCACGCGGCAGAAGTCGACCGCGCGGCGCTTCGTGAGCATCTGCTCTGTCCAGTAACGCACGGACTCGATGTTAAGCGGCAATCCACGCGCTGTCACATCTGTCTCGCCTTCCGAGACGGTGACAGTCGTCTTGACGCAGGTCGCGGGGCTGCCGATCACCGGATCACCTCGCCGAGGGCCGCGATGACGTCGGGCTTGCGGGGCGCTCCGGTGGCGCGCCGGACGACCCGTCCGGCGGGGTCCAGCACGAGGACGGTCGGGGTCCGCACGATGTTCAGCCGGCGGACGAGATCGAGGTGCGCCTCGGCGTCCAGCTCGACGTGGGCGACGCCGTCCACCATTCCGGTGACCTCGCCGAGGACGCGGCGGGTGGCGCGGCACGGCGCGCAGAACGCGCTGGAGAACTGGAGCAGCGTGGCCTTCGCGCCGAGTTCGGCGCCCAGGTCCTCGGGCCGGACGGTCTCCGCCACCTCGTCGTCCTTCCCCCGCCGTGCGCGCAGCACGCCGTCCCGGCCCGCGCGCAGCACGCCGTCACGGCGCCGCCGCACGAGGCCGAACGCCGTGGCCGCGATCAGGACCGCCGCGGCGATCAATGCTCCGGTCATCGGTAGGCACAACCTCGCGGGACCGCGTGTTTCTTCCCCGGACCGGGCCCGGCCGGGCAGGGCGCTCAGGTGGGGATGGTGAGGATCGGCCGCCCGTCCAGCCCGACGACCTCGAACGAGAACAGCTGGCCGCGCGGGAACATCGTCGACCCGCGGTACTCACCGTAGCCCTCGTCGTACGGGACGTACCAGCTGCCGAGGGCGTCGCGGCGGCCGTCCCGCGCGATCACCTGGAGCCGGCAGTGCGACCCCTTCGGGACCCCGGCCAGATGGAGTTCGACCTCGGTCCCCCACGCCTTCTTGCGGAGCACCACGTAGCCCTTGACGTCGCCCTTCGGGTTCGCGGCGCTGATCTTCTCGGCGGTCGCCGCCGGGGAGGCCGTCGCCGACGGCGACTCCTGCGCCGCCGCGCCGCCGCCGTCCCGCCCGACCGGCAGGACGAACCCGCCGAACAGGCCCCCGATGACCAGCAGCAGGCACGCGGCGGCGGCGAGCGGGGCCCACCCCGCGGGGCCTCGCCCGCCGGCCAGGCGCCCCAGGGGTCCGAGCGGTCCCCTCCTCCGCTCGGCCGCCCGGGCGAGCAGCCCGTCCAGCAGCTCGGGCGGCGGCCCGGCCAACTCCTCGAGCTGCTCCCGCTCGACCCGCCCGAGCAGTGCGGGCAGGCCGGCCAGCCCGGCGAGTTCGTCCCGGCAGGCGGGGCAGCGCTCCAGGTGGCCCTCCACCTGGCTCCGCTCGCCGGGGTCGAGCGCGCCGAGCACGTACACGCCGAGTGAGGTGCGCACGTCCGTGCAGTCGTTCATGGCGCCAACCCCCGCTCCTCCAATGCGAGCTTGAGCGCCCGCAGTGCGTAGAAGGTGCGGGACTTCACCGTGCCGGGCGGGATGCCGAGCGTCTTGGACGCCTCGGCCACCGACCGGCCCTTGTAGTAGGTCTCTACCAGGACGGCCCGGTGCGACGGGCTCAGCCCCGCCAGGGCCTCGGCCACCGTCCAGGACTCCAGCGCCCGGTCGATGTCGTCGGAGCCGTCGGCCGTCATCATGACGTGCTCGTCGATCCCGGTCTCCGGCGGCCGCGCGCGCTTGGCGCGGTGCGCGTCGACGACCAGGTTCCGCGCCACCGTGAACAGCCACGGCCGCACGGGACGCCCCGCCAGCGCCTCCGGATGCCGCCACGCGCGCAGCAGCGTCTCCTGCACGACGTCCTCGGCCTGCGTCCGGTCCCCTCCCGTCAGCCGCAGGACGTACCCGAGGAGGGGACCTCCGTGCTCGCTGTACAGGGCGCGAAGCAGACCCTCATCGGCGGTCGGACCCACACCACTGTCACGTACGCCCCGACCGGGCGGTTCACCGCCGGCGCGGACTATCTGCGGCCCTGCTGGAGATCGTTCAGGTGGACGTTCTCGGCCGTCGCGGCGACGCGCAGCCCGTCCGGCGTCGGCTCGATGTGGCTGATCCGCGACCCGACCGGCAGGTCGGCGACCGGCACGACCCAGGTGAGCTGCTTCTTCACCAGCGCCAGCGGGATCTGCGCGGCGCCGTCCGACCCCACCGAGACGGGCGAGATCGCGATGCCCTTCGCGGTGGGCTGCACCTCCACGACCGCGGTCCCGGAGACGGGGAAGCCGAGGATGCTGCCGGTGAGGTCGACCGAGAGGTCGTCGCCCTTGGGCCGCAGCGCCGTGACCTCCTTCGGCGCCTCCTTGCGGATCACGTCGTAGGGGATCACGGCGGACGCGGTCGCCGTCTTCGCGGTGACGTTCGCGGAGCTGCCCTTGCTGACCTCCGACAGCGGCGCGTTCACCCCCCGCATGTCGACGGTGACGCCGGAGACGGTGACGCCCTGCTCGGTCCAGTCGCCGATCTCGACCTCGATGTGCTCGTACTCGCCGCCGACCGCCTGCGTCAGGAACGGGATGCCGTGGATCGTGACGTCCGGCCGCTGGGACAGGTTGTACTGCGCCGCCACCTGCTCGCCGATCTTGTCCTGCGCGACGCGCACGCCGAGCCGGTCCGCGGCGACCAGCACCACGGCCACGAAGATCAGCAGTACCAGCAGTACCTTCCGCATGTCTCTCCTCCGACGACGGCATGCGATCGCCACACCTTAATGCGGGTTCACACCGAATCGGGACACACCGGAGAATGACCTTGCGTCACCCGCCCGCGAACGGCGGCAGCACCTCCACGACCCCGCCCTCGGGCAGGACGACCGAGGCGTGCGGCCGGCTCCCGACCGGGTCCCCGTCGATCAGGAACGAGCTCCGCCGGACGACCCGCGCGAACTCCTCGTCCCGCCCCGCCGACGCCGCCGCCAGCGCCTCCGCCAGCGTCCCCGCCTCGTACGGCTCCTCCGGCGTGCCCGCGGCGGCCTTCGCCGCCGCCCAGTACCGCATCGTCCCCTTGGCCATGGGACCAGTATTCAACGTCCTGCCCCGGGGCCGCCGGGGACCGGTCCGTTATGCTCTGGGGGAGGGATCCGGGCGACGAGGCCATGGAGTTCATCCGAAAGGCCCTTCATGGTCGCCTCGTCGTTGAGTCGCCGACCCTGGGCGGGGCTGGGGAGATGAGCCGTCCGGGTCCTACGTCTTTGGACGGGAGGCGGCACTTGAGCAGCCTGCTCTTGCTGACCAACGCGTTGGAGCCCTCCGACGAGGTCCTGCCCGCGCTCGGACTTCTGCTGCACTCGGTGCGCGTCGCCCCCGCGGAGGCGTCCGCGCTGATCGACACGGACCCGGCCGACGTCGTGCTGGTCGACGCCCGCCGCGACCTCGTCCAGGCCAAGAGCCTGTGCCGGCTGCTGCGCACCACCGGACTCGACTGCCCGCTGCTCGCCATCGTCACCGAGGGCGGCCTCGCCGCTCTCAGCCCCGAATGGGGCCTGGACGACGTGCTGCTGCAGACCGCGGGCCCCGCCGAGGTCGAGGCCCGGCTGCGCCTCGCCGTGGGCCGCGCCGCCGCGGGCACCGATGACGACGAGGTCCCGGGCGAGATCCGCAGCGGCGACCTCACGATCGACGAGGCCACCTACACCGCCCGGCTGCGCGGCCGCGTCCTCGACCTGACCTTCAAGGAGTTCGAGCTGCTGAAGTACCTCGCCCAGCACCCGGGCCGGGTCTTCACCCGCGCGCAGCTCCTCCAGGAGGTCTGGGGCTACGACTACTTCGGCGGCACCCGCACGGTCGACGTCCACGTCCGGCGCCTGCGGGCCAAGCTGGGCGCCGAGTACGAGTCGCTGATCGGCACCGTCCGCAACGTCGGCTACCGCTTCGTCCCCGACCACCGGCCCGGCGACGCCGAGGAGAAGACCCCGGCCCGCGCGTAGCCTCCGCCAGGCCGCCCCTACCGCAGGACGGCTCCGGTCCTCGGGTCGAGGAGGACGCGGCGCGCCTTCGGGCGGTCGAAGTCGAACAGGTGGGCGAGGGTTCCGGCGCGGGCGTCGAAGGACGCGCCGCCGATGCGTCCGGTGCGCCAGTTGTCCTCGATGAACCGCAGGATGGACGCCTGTTCGAGCAGGTGGTGGTCCACGTGGTCCGCCTTCGCGTAGGGCGAGACCACCAGCATCGGGAGGCGCTGGCTCGGGCCGCAGCGGCCGTCGCGGCCGCCGGCGGCCCGGACGCGGCGGCAGGCGGACTCGTCCTGGGCGGCGTCGTCCGAGCCGTTCGTGATCCGCGGCCGGACGTGGTCGTACCAGCCGTCGGAGTCGTCGTAGGCCAGGACCACCGCGGTCGACGCCCACTCGGGCGACCGCTGGATCTTGTTGATCGTGGTGGCGATGAACCGCTGCTCGTCCAGCGGGTCCGAGTAGCCCGCGTGGCCGTCCTGGTAGGCGGGGGCCTTCAGGAAGGAGACGGCGGGCACGGTGTGCGCGGCCAGGGCGGTGTCGAAGTCCGTGAGGTCGTACTGGTGGTTCGCCTGGTCTGTCCGTCCGATCGCGGCGGGCGAGGACGGCGGCAGGTGCTTCTCGTTCGCCGTCGACTTGTAGTACTGGAACGGCTCGTGGTGCGGGCTGTAGTCGATGACCCGGTTGCCGCCGATGTTGGCGTGGGCGGAGCCGCACACCTTGTAGCCGTTCTTCGTCCCGGTCGGACGGAATCCGCCCTGGAACCAGCCCCACGTGACGTTCTTGGCGTTGAGCAGGTCGCCGATGTTCCGGCCGGTCATCACGGCGAGGTTGTTGTCGGACGTGTGGCCGTCGTTCGAGCAGTCGTCGAACGCCGGGTCCGGGTCGGTGATGACCGTGCCGATGCCCGCCGCGTTCGGGGACATCACCACAGAGGTGTCTGACACCTTCTGGTGCGTCTTCGGGTCGACCGCGTAGCCGCCGTACGTCTGGCCGGAGACCAGGTTGAGCGCACCCGGCGTGGACGGCCCGAAGACCGAGTCCCACGAGTTGTCGCTCATCGCGTAGTGCTGCGCGTAGTTCCACATGGCGGTGACGGTGTTGCCGTCGAAATAGTCCATGACGAGGCCGGGTTCGCCGAACAGGACGGGCTGCCCGGTGCACTTGTCGTGCTCGGTGAATTCGACGAACTTGTTCATGCGGCCGCCGTTGACGGCTTTCTGCTCGGCGGCGTAGCCGTGGTTCTGGTCGCAGGTGAGGGCCTGGGAGTGCTTCAGCCGCTTCGGGTTGTAGCGGTTGGGGTTCCGCTTCAGGAGTTTCTTGGTCAGGCCGTTGGCCTTCGGGGTGTTCCGGGCGGCGTGGAAGGGCGTGCCGTCGGTGTTCGCGGCCTTCGGGTACGTCCCGAAATAGTGGTCGTACGAGACGTTTTCGCCGTAGATGACCACCAGGTGCCTGATCGGCGTCAGCGGCGGCTCCGGCGGCGCCTGCGTTTCCGGGCTCCTGGTGGCCGCGCGGGAGTCGTGCACCGGGCGGCAGGCGGTCCCGGACACCGCCAGCACCCCCGCCGCCACCGCGGACGCGGCCAGCACTACGGGCCTGCGCATGTCCCCTCCTTCTCCGCCGACCGGCTCGTCTACATCAGCAGAGCCCTTCCGAAGTGGTCGGAGGCGTCCACGACACCCGGAAGTGCGAAGAAATAACCGCCGCCGAACGGAGAGATGTAGTCGGTGAGGGGCTCGCCCCGCAGGCGCTCCTGGACGGCCTCGAACTGGCGCGGCGGATCCTGCTGGTAGCAGGTGAAGGCGAGCCCCATGTCGAGGTCGCCGGCCTCGTCCACGCCCCGGTCGTAGTTCCAGGCGCGGCGCAGGATCCGGCTGCCGTCGGTCTCCGGGACGCGCGGGTTCGCGCGCCGGATATGGCTGGTCAGCGGGATGACCTCGCCGATCGGGTCGCGGGCGTAGCGGGGGAGGTCCCGCTCGCGGGTGCCGTCGAGCGGCGCGCCGGTCTCGCGGGCGCGGCCGAACATCCGCTCCTGCTCGGTGAGGGAGACGCGGTCCCAGAACTCCACGAGCATCCGGATGAGCCGGACGACCTGGTACGTGCCGCCGGCCGTCCAGGCGGGCTCGGATCCGTCCCGCGCGGCCCAGACGAGACGGTCCATCTCGGCGCGGCGGGCGGTGTCGGGGTTGGCGATGCCGTCCTTGAAGCCCATGAGGTTGCGGGGCGTCCCGGACGGGCGGGGCCGGCTGGTGAATCCGCTGATCCGCCAGCGGACGCGCATCGCGCCGCGCGTGTGCCGGCAGACGTCCCGCAGCGCGTGGAGGACGGTGTCCTCGTCGGCGGCGCCGAAGCGCAGCAGCAGGTCACCGTGGCACCAGGCCGGGTCGAGGTCGTCGTCGGGGAACGTCCGCATCGCCGCCAGCCGTGCCGGGCGCCGCGCGGCCAGGCCGAAGCGGTCGTCGAACAGCGACGCGCCGATGCCGACGGTCAGGGCGAGGCCGCCGGCCGGGACGTCCGGGCCGAGGACGCCGGAGTCGGGCGGCGGCCCGGTCACGCCCACCTGGGCGGGCGCGCCGCCGCTGGTCAGCGCTCTGGCGCGGGCGGTCAGCACGCGGAAGAGGTCGGCGAGTTCGGCGCGCTTCTCGGTGAGCACGTCGCACGCGGCGATGATCGCGCGCGGCTCCGGCCCGTCCAGGATCCCGGCCTGGTGGACGCCGTGGAACCCGCGTGCGCCCGGTCCCGCGGGCGGCGGCGCGCCTCGGGCGACCGCGCCCGTGACCCCGGCGGCCATCGCGCCGCGCAGGAACGTCCGCCGCCCCGGCGCGGTCACGGGGTTCTCCGCACTTCGGCGATGGTCGCGACCGATGACAGCCGTTCGACGAGTTCGCCGATCGCGCCGTCGATGCGTTCCCGCTCCATGGTGGTCAGCCGGGCCAGGGGCGTCCAGTGGCCGTGCCTGTGCTCCGCCCTGATCAGGCGCGCGGCACGGTCGAGCCAGGCGTCGATCGCGGTGAGGTCCATGCGGTCTTCGAGCAGGGGGCGGAGCGGTGCGAGGACGGCCCGCGTCCCGTCGAGGTTCGCGGCGGCCGTGGCGAGCGTCGTCCCGCTGCCCTGGTCGGCCTTGCCGGTCAGCTCGAACTGGAGCGTGTTCTCCAGGATCTCGTTCGCGCGGAGGCCGAGGTCGTTCGGGTCGATCTGCTGCTGCGGGAAGGCGTCCCGTAAGGCGGCGACATCGTGGGCGAGCCGGTCGGCCGGAGCGCGCAGCGAGGCTGTCGGCTCGCCGTGCCACAGCCCCCGTTCGACCCGGTGGAACCCGGTGAAGCCGGGATCGCGCACGCCGTCCGGCAGCCCGGCCGGGCGCCCGTTGATCTCGTCGGCGGCGTCCCCGAACGTCCCGTAGGCGGCGCCGAGCCGTTCCCACGCCAGGTGCGCGGGCAGCCATGCCCTGCGCGCCGCGCCGAGATCCCCCGATCGGACGGCGTCGCGCAGCTCGTCCGTGCGCTGTTGCAGCGTCCGCAGCCCTTTGACGATGTAGGCGCGGTAGGCGCGCACCGCCGGATACAGGTCGTTCCGGGTGATGGGCCGGACGCCGCGCGCTCCCCCGCCCGCCCCCGTCACCCGCACCGCAGGCCCCATGACGGACGACGCGTCCGCCGGCCGGCATGCGACCGCGTACGTTCCGGCCTTGAGGCTGACGTGCAGCGGACGAGTCGTCCCCGGCCCGACGTCCTCCAGCTCCGCGAAGATCTCGCCGCCCGAGACGACGGCGACATCGACGGCCGCCCTGTCGGCGTTCTGCACGAGCAGGGTCTCTGTTCCGGCGTGCGAGCGGGACCACCCCTGCCCGCAGTGCGTCCGCCCCACCTGGACGGTGACCGAGGCCTTGCCCGTACGGGCTCCTCCCCCGCATCCCGTCAGCGCGGCCGCGACGACCAGCGTCACGCAGCCACGGCGGAGCCCGCACACGCCTTTCCAGCCAACGGCCATACTGCCTTTCGCCCCCACGTCGGCAGCCCTGAGCCCGATCCAACGGAACCGTAGACCAGGTCGACGGCGGCGGCCGTCACCTCAGGCGGCGTGGCGCGCGGCGGACCCGCTCAGTCCCAGCGGGCGGAGCGCTGTCGTTTGACGGCGGAGCGGCGCTTCTTGTTCTCCAGGCGGCGCTCGTTGATGCCGCGCGGGACCTTCTTCGGGATGCGCTTCTTCGGCGGCGGGGCCGTCGCCTCGGCCAGCAGGGTCGCGAGGCGGGTGCGGGCGGCGTCGCGGTTGCGCTGCTGGGAGCGGTACTCCTCGGCGCGGATCGTCAGGACGCCGCGGACGAGGCGTCCGGCCAGCCGGTCGAGCGCGCGGGCGCGCAGGTGCTCGGGGAGGGACGGGGAGTTCGCGACGTCGAAGGAGAGCTCGGCGGCGGTGGCACTGGTGTTGACGTGCTGCCCGCCCGGCCCCGACGACCGGGAGAAGCGCCAGCTGAGCTCGGTCTCCGGGATGGTGACCGAGCCGCGGACGTGGATCTGGGCGGGCATGCCCCCATTGTCGCAGGGGCGATGCGGGCTTGTCGTCCGGTTAAGCCCCACCTGGCACCAACTGCAAGCACTTACTTACAATGCTCGCCATGACTGCGGGAATCTTCCAGGACGGCGACCTCATCCGCGTGATCTCGCGGGAGGGCGCGCTCATCGCGGCGGGCGGGGCCGCGTCGCTGCTGCAGACGGCGCATCCCAAGGTGGCGCAGGGCGTGTACGACCACAGCTACACGGCGGACGACCCCGCGCGGCGGCTGCGCAACACGATGGGGTGGCTCTACGTCGTGCAGTTCGGGACGCGGGAGGAGGCCGAGACCCTCAGCGCGCTCGTCACCAAGGGGCACGAGTCCATCACCGGCCCCGACTACGAGGCCAACGACCCGGAGCTGCAGGTGTGGGTCGCGTCCACCCTGTTCGCCGTCGCGACGCAGTTCTACCAGGTACTCTTCCGCCGGACGTTCACCGAAGCCGAGCTGGAGGAGTTCTACGGGCAGACCAAGATCTACGCCACGATCCTGGGCTGCCCCGAGGGGCGGATGCCGGAGACCTACCGCGACTTCCGCGCCTACTACGCCGACATGCTCAACACGTTGGAGATCAGCGACGCGTCGCGGGCGGTCGCCGAGCAGGTGCTGCACCCGAAGCTGCCGGGCGGGCCGCTGAACGCGCCCGGCCTGATGATGATCCGGCTGCTCACCGCGGGGCTGATGCCGCCGCCGATCCGCGAGCAGTACGGCTGGAAGTGGACCAGGGCGCGGGAGGCGCGGTTCCGGCTCCTGCTCACCGTGCTGTCGGCGGTGTACCCGCGGCTGCCGCTGCGGATCCGGACGCTGCCGCGCGAGTACTACCTGCACTCGACGCGCAGGATGCTGGCCAAGGTGAAGCGGAGGCCCGCGATCAGCGTGCGCAGCTGAACGGCCGCGTGATCCACAGGCAGACCACGCGGCCGTTCTCCCTTGCCGGCCCTCCCGAACCCGGCCCGGCCGGGAGGACCCTCTGACCGGTCCGCCGCCCGTCCGCCCGCTCCCCCCAGAGCCTGGCCGAACGGCGGCCGGGTCAGACCGAGGCGCCGGCGATGATCTCGTCGGCGGTCTTCTTGGCGGAGTCGATCGGGATGGCGAAGCCGACCCCGATGTTCCCGTCGCTGCCACCGGACGTGGCGATGGCCGTGTTGACGCCGATCACCTGGCCGGACGCGTTCACCAGGGCACCGCCTGAGTTGCCGGGGTTGATGGCGGCGTCCGTCTGGATCGCGTTCTTGATGACCGTCTGCTGCTGCTGGGACAGCTGCCCGCGCAGCCCCGGAGGGAGCTGCTGCTCGGAGTCGCCCTCCTGCACCTCGCGGCCCAGCGCGCTGACGATGCCGGACGTCACCGAACCGTCCAGGCCGAGCGGGCTCCCCACGGCGAGGACCTGGTCGCCGACGGCGAGCCGGTCGCTGTCACCGAGCGTCGCGGGCCTCAGGCCCGACACCCCCTGCGCCTTGATCACGGCGACGTCGGCGCGGGAGTCGGCCCCGACGACCCGCGCCGCGGCGGTCCGGCCGTCGCTGAACTTCACCGCGACCTGCCGGGCGCCCGACACGACGTGCGCGTTGGTGAGGATCACCCCGTCCGAGCGCAGGATGACGCCGGACCCGCCGGAGACGCCGGACGAGGTCTGCGCCTGGATCGACACCACGCTCGGCTGGACGGCGGCCGCCACCTGCGCGGTCGTGCTGGTGGACGAGGCCCCCGAGACCGCCGTCGGGCTCGCGTAGACGGTGCTCTCGTGCGTCAGCGCGAGCGCCACCGCCGCGCCTCCGGCGCCCGCCCCGAGCGCCAGCGCCGCGGCGGCCCCCACCGCCGCGAGCTTCCGCCGTGCCGTGCCGAACAGCCCCGGAGCCGCCGGTCCGGCCGGCTCCGGAGCGCCCGCGCCGGGCGGCGGGGCGCCCTGCCAGGGCCACTGCCCCTGCGCGGCGAAGTCCGGTTGTCGCGGCTCCCATGGTGACGGCTGCGGCCGTCCGGCATCGGTGTTCATGCGGATCCCCCTGTCGTTCGCTCACCATCGAGAGTGCGCGCCGGGGCTGCAGGCCGCCTGGATTGAACCTGAAAGTGTGCTGAAAGCCGACAAGACATGAAAAAACCGCGACCGTGGGCGGCGCGTCCACGGTCGCGGTGGCCCCCGGGGGGCGACCCGGGGGTGAGCTGGCCAGGGCGCGGACTCCCGTTCCCCGTCGAGACCGGGGCGCGCCCTGTCCGTCCACCTAAGCGCACTTACCTGAACATTGCCTGAATGTGACCCAGGTCTCCGCCGAACGATCCGTCCACCCGGCAGGGGCTAGTCATCGGCCAGCGGCAGGACGACCCGGAACGTGGCGCCCCCGCCCGGCGTCGAGTCGGCCTCCACGATGCCCTCGTGGGCGGCGACGAGCGCGGCGACGATGGCGAGGCCGAGCCCGGCGCCGCCGTAGTCGCGGGACCGCGCCTCGTCCGCGCGGTAGAACCGCTCGAAGACCCGTTCCGCCTGCTCGGCGGACAGGCCGGGGCCCTGGTCGGCGACCGCGATCACCGCCGCCGGCCCGCCGCGCAGCGTGCCCGGCTGGAGCCGGACGTCGACCGGCGTCCCCTCCGGCGTGTGCGCGATCGCGTTGGACAGCAGGTTCCCGAGCACCTGGCGCAGCCGCGGCTCGTCCCCCCGCACCTGGTACGCCAGCCCTCCCTCGACGGACAGGTCTATCTTGCGCTCGGGCGCGAGAACCCTCGCCTCCTGGACGGAGTCGGCGGCCACCGCGAGCAGGTCCACCGGGCGCCGCTCGATCGGGCGCTGCCGGTCCAGCCGGGCGAGCAGCAGCAGGTCCTCCACCAGCAGCCCCATCCGGGACGCGGTCTCCTCGATCCGGCCGATCAGCCGGTCCAGCTCGGCGGGGCTGCGCGCCGCGCCCTGCCGGTAGAACTCGGCGAAGCCGCGGATCGCGGTCAGCGGCGTGCGCAGCTCGTGGCTGGCGTCCGCGATGAACCGCCGCATCCGCTCCTCCGAGCGCAGCGCCGTCTCCTCCGAGCGCCGCGCCGCCGCCTCCGACTCGGCACGCGCCCCGAACGCCGCCTCGATCTGCCCGAGCATCGTGTTCAGCGACCGGCCGAGCCGCCCCATCTCGGTCCGCGGGTCGGCCTGCGGGACGCGGCGCGACAGGTCCCCGGCCGCGATCGCGCCCGCCGTCTCCTCGACCGCGGCGAGCGGCCGCAGGCTGGCCCGCACCACCCACACGCCGAGCGCGACCAGGACGCCGAGCACCAGCAGCCCCACGATCGCGTCGATCACCACGAGCCGCTGCACCGTGCGGTCGACCTCGTCCATGCTGAACGCGAGGACGATGATCCCGCCCGGGATCGGCTCGGCGAGGATCCGCCACTGCGAACCGCCGGTGCCGCGCACCGTGAACGGCCGGTCGATGTGCTCGCGCAGGTCCGCGGGCAGCTTCGGGTGGCCGGTCTCGCTCCACGCCGGGTTCTGCCCGAGGGCGTGGCCGTCGTCGGTGCGGACCTGCCCGTACATCTCGCTCGGGATGCGCACGTCGATGTTGACCTCGCCGCGCCGCAGCTGCGGGACGACCTGCTCGACCGCCCGCCCCACCGAGCTGCGCAGCTGGTCGTCGGCCCGGCCCACCAGGTACTGGCGCAGCACCGACGCGCCCGCCGCGCTCATCACCGTCATCCCGAACGTGACGAGCACGAGCATCCCGGCGATCAGCTTGACGCGCAGCGACGTCCGCCCCCACAGCCGCTCCAGGGCGCGGCGCGGCGACCGCGACATCAGCCCGATCTCGACGGTTCGCGCAGGACGTACCCCACACCGCGCAGCGTGTGGATGAGGCGCGGTTCGGCGTTGTCCACCTTGCGGCGCAGCGCGGACACGTACGACTCCACGATCCCCGCGTCGCCGCGGAAGTCGTAGTTCCACACGTGGTCGAGGATCTGCGCCTTCGACACGACGCGGCCCGCGTTGGCCATGAAGTAGCGCAGCAGCTTGAACTCGGTCGGGGACAGCTGGATGGGCCTGCCGCGCCGCCACACCTCGTGGCTGTCCTCGTCCAGCTCCACGTCCGCGAACACCAGCCGGGGCGGCGGCTCGGCGGCGCCGCCGCGGAACCGGCGCAGCACCGCCCGGATCCGGGCGATGACCTCCTCCAGGCTGAACGGCTTGGTGACGTAGTCGTCGCCGCCGATCGTCAGCCCCTTGATGCGGTCCTGCACGGCGTCGCGCGCCGTCAGGAACAGCACCGGGGTGTGGTCGCCGCCGGACCGCAGCCGCCGCGCGACGTCGAACCCGTCGATGTCGGGCAGCATCACGTCCAGCACGATCAGGTCGGGGCGGTGCCGCCGCGCCGACTGCACCGCGTCCGCCCCGTTCGTGGCCGTGACCACGTCGAACCCGGTGAAGCGCAGGCTGCCGGCGAGCAGCTCCAGGATGTTGGGCTCGTCCTCGACGACGAGCAGGGTCGCCTCCGCCGTCGCCTTGCCGCCGCCGTTCGCCGTCCGTTCAGACAATGCCCAGTCCCCCTCCACATCATCGCCGAGGATTCCAGCCGAACCTGAACGTCCCCTGAATGGCGGCCGAGGATACGTTGAGCGCCGCCCCCGGTCCGACTGGAAGCGCGACTGGACAGGGTAGGCGAGTCCGCGCGGGCGGGGGTCAGCGCTGGAGGGCGCGGATGGCCCGCATCGCCTCGCGGCGGGCGTCGCCGGACAGGACGTCGATGTAGACGCGGCCGTCCAGGTGGCCGCACTCGTGCTGGAGGCAGCGGGCGAAGTAGCCGGTGCCCTCGACGCGGACGGGCCTGCCCTTCACGTCCACGCCCTCGACGACGGCGTGCGCGTGGCGCGGCGTCTCGAACCGCAGGCCGGGGACCGACAGGCAGCCCTCCGACTCGACGAGCTGCTCGCCGTCGGCGGCGACCAGCACCGGGTTGGCGACGTGGCCGATGTGGCGGCGCCCCTTGTCGTCCTCGCAGTCGTACACGAACAGGCGCAGGCCGACGCCGATCTGGTTCGCGGCCAGCCCGGCGCCCTCCTCCTCGTACATGGTGACGAACATGTCGTCGACGAGGCGCTCCAGAGAGGCGTCGAACGTCCGGACCGGGTCGCATTCGGTGCGCAGCACAGGGTCGCCGAGAAGCCTGACCGGGCGGGCCGTCCCGCCCCGCGGATGGGTCCTTTTCCTCACGGCGAAGATCCTACAAAGCGGACGGCGGTGCGCCCGTCCCCGCGAGGGGAGGGCGCACCGCCGGGCGGACGGGCCGGTGCCGCGGCCCGGCTCCGCTACAGCTCGATCGGGCCGCGGGGCTGCTGCGGCGGGACCGGGGGGTGCACCGGGGCGGCGTCCTCGACCGGGCGCGGGGCGGGCTTGGCCTGCGGCGGCGCGGCGGAGGCGGACGGCGCGGACGCCCCGGACGGCGCGGACGGCCCCGCGGGCTCGGCGGACGTCGGCTCGGGCTTCTTGATCGACGGCGCGGCGGGCGGGGCGGCGGCCGACGCCGGCTTGGGCGCCGGGCTCGGGGCCGGGGCGGGGGCCGACGCGGGCTTCGGCGACGCGGGCGCCGGAGCCGTGGCCGGCTTGGCCGTGGCGACCGGCGCCGGCTTGGCGGCGGGCGCGGGCTGCGCGGGCGGGGCCTGCTTGCGCGGGCTGCTCTGCCGGACGGCGTCCTCGACCATCTTCTCCAGCGGGCCGGCCTCGTTCTCGGCGGTCAGCAGCCGGTGCAGCGTGTCGCTGATCTCGGTGAGCCGCTGCAGGGCCTGCGTGTGGTTCTTGGTGAGCGCGGTGAGCCGCTGCGTGGCGCCCTCGTTGATCACGCTGGCGCGGCGCTCGGACGCGGTGAGGGTGCGCTCGGCCTCCAGCCGGGCGCTCGTCACCGTCTGCTCGGCCTCCTGCTTCGCCGACGACAGGACGCTCTCCGACTCCTTCTTGGCGGAGGCGAGCACGTGGTCGGCCTTCTCCTGCGCCTGGGCGAGGTTCTTGTCGGCGTGCGCGCGCGCCTCGTCGATGATGCGCTTGGACTCGTGCTCGGCGTCCTCGCGGATCTCGGCGCCCTTGGCCTCGGCCTGGGCGACCTTGTCCTGGGCCTCGTCCTCGGCCAGGTTGATGATCTGGCGGAGGCGGTCGCTCAGGTCGTCGCCGGTGGGCTTGCGCGCCTCCCTGAGCTCGGCCATCTCGCGGCGGAGGCGCTCACCGTCGTCCTGGGCGCGGGCGAGGCGCGCCTCCAGTTCGCGGTGCTTCTGCTGGGCGCGGGCGATGTAGTCGTCGACCTGGCGGCGGTTGTAGCCGCGCATGACGATCTCGAACGACTCGTCTTGGAGGAGGTTGGGCAGGATCTCGGCTTCGTTGCTCATGGTGCCTTGGGGGGTCGTTGGCGGGGGTCATCACCCCGTCAGGGTCGGACGCGATAACAAGCCTCACCCGCCTGAGCGGGCCCACAGGATACGGACGTACCACACGGACGCACGGATACGTCAGGACGACTCTTGTCCGGTCCACCCCTTTCGCGCAACCGGAACACGCTTCTTGCTGCCGTTTCTTCTTGCCGACAGGCTCGACAAACTATCCAATCCGGTCAAATCCGATGCCCCCCGGTCCCCGGGCGGGGCGGGCCGCGTCCTAGCATCGGCGGCATGAGCTACCTGGGAGCGTTGGGCGCGGACCGGCCGAAGATCGACCCGTCGGCGTGGGTCGCCCCCGGCGCGGTCGTCGTCGGGCGGGTGACGCTGGGCCGCGCGTCCAGCGTCTGGTACGGCTCGGTGCTGCGCGCCGAGGACGAGGAGATCGTCGTCGGCGACGAGTGCAACATCCAGGACCTCAGCTGCCTGCACTGCGACCCGGGGATGCCCGCCGTCCTGGAAGACCGGGTCAGCCTCGGCCACAAGGCGATGGTGCACGGCGCCCACGTCGAGACCGGCGCGCTCATCGGGATCGGCGCGATCGTGCTGAACGGCGCCCGCATCGGGGCCGGCACGCTGATCGCGGCGGGCGCGCTGGTGCCGCCCGGCAAGAAGATCCCGGCCGGGGTGCTGGTCGCCGGGACGCCGGGCAAGATCGTCCGGGAGCTGACCGACGACGACCGGCTCGTCCTGGAGCACACGCCCACGGTCTACATGGAGAAGGCCGAGCGGCACCGCGCCGCCGAGTGGCAGTGACGTCAAGCCCTCCTTGATCTCACGCTGACCTGCGACGACGCCGCTTCCGCGCCGGTCAGGAACCCGCCGGGCGGGTTCTGCTGACTACGATGACCATCGTGGTGTGGGGACCGGGCTATGGCAGCGCTCCGCCGCCCAGCCCGCAGCGGGGGCAGGATCCGTTCACGGAGGCGGAGCGCGACACGCGGGCGATGGTGGCCGCCGCGTGGTGGCCGTCGGCGCCCCCGCAGCAGCGCCACCACGCCATCGGCGGCCGCATGCTCGTGCTCCCCGACGGGACGTGGTGGCTGTTCGGCGCGTGGGCCCGCTGGTACCGGCTGCACCCGTCCGACGGCCAGTGGTACCTGTGCCCGCCGCCCCGCACGCCCGCCGTCCGGATGGCGGCCAGGCCCGCGCAGCAGGGCGCCGGGCAGGTGCCGAACCTGCCGCCGCACGTCGTCCCGGCCGGGCCCGACTTCGGCTACGACCCGCCCAAGGGGCTGCCGTTCGTCGGGCACGGGTTCGCGACCGACCTGACTTCGCGCGTGCGGTCGACCGTCGAGTCCGCCGCCACGCTCGCCGCCCCCGACTACCCGCACTGGTGGCCCGACTTCACCGGCGAGACGCCCTCGACCGTCGCGGCCGCGTGGGGCGTGATGCTGTGGTGCTCGGCCGCCCCGGCGTTCGACGCGCGGCTCGACGCGCAGATGCTCGACCTCTGGAAGCCCTACCGGGCCCGCCCCCTCCCCGACGTGGACGGCCCGCGCTGGCTCACCCCGCCCACCCTGGAGAGCCTCGTCGCGCTGTACGCGGAGCGGCTCCGGGCCAGCCGGGTGGACGCGGCGGTCGTCATCCTGCGGACGATGTGGGCCGTCGCCAGCGCGCTCCGCGAGGACGTCCGGTTCCAGATGCGGGCGGACGCCCTGCTCGCCATCCTCAGCACCACGCTCGCCAACCCGACCGTCGACTACGGCGCGCTGCCGTACGGCGACCAGGCGATCGTCCAGCAGTGGCTCACCCGCTGCCCGCCGCACCTCGTCCCGTCGCTGCGGAACGAGAGCTCGCCGGGGGACAACTTCCGCCACGCGTTCTACACGCTCAGCGACCTGATCGCCGAGCTGTCCGGCGACCCGGCCGACCCCGCCTACCTGGAGCCCCGCCTGGTGGCGGCGGCGCTGCTCGCCGCCGACCTGAACGTCGTCCGCAAGGACATGGTCGGCACGATCGTCCCGTGGCTGGACCCGGAGATCCGGTACACGGTGCAGGCGGTGGCGGAGCAGAAGGGGCATCCGCTGCGCCGGCTCTGGCCCTCGGACATGCGCCTCCCCGAGCCGCTGCGCTCGGCGGCCGGGTCCGGGCAGGGCGCCGAGTCGCTGCTGGCCGCGATGTACGAGGCCGACCTGGCGTGGTGCCGGCTCGGCGGGATGCCCGCCCGGCCGCGCGGCTTTCCCGTCCCGACCGCGATCATCGCCGGGATCATCGGGCGCAACCGGGCCCGCGCCACGGCCGCGTCCACGATGGCCACGCCGCAGCCGAACCCGGCCCCGGCGCAGCCGTCGCCGCTCGCGATGCAGAGCCAGCCCGGCCTCGCGCCCGGCGCGCCGCCGCAGCCGCAGGGCGCGCCGTCCGAGCCCGACCGGCCGTTCGTGCAGCCGCCCGCGCAGCCGGGCCGGGAGGACGCGCCCGCCGCGCACCAGCAGCCCGGCCCCGGCCAGCAGGCCGCGTTCGCCTCGCCGGATCCGCTGCTCGGCACGCCCTCCGGCGAGGACGAGGCGAGCGCCGCCCCGCCCTACACCGAACTCGGCTTCCAGCGCCCCGGCCCCGCCGCGCCGCCGCCCTCGCCTGTACAGGCGCCTGCGCAGCCGCCTGCGCCCATGCAGAGCCCGGCGCCGCCCCCGCCGGTCCAGAACCCGGCACCGGTGCAGGCCGCGGCTCCGCAGCCGGACCCGCAGCTCGGCGGCTTCTCCCCACAGGAGGAGGCGCAGGACGAGGACTTCGTCCCGCCGTACACGCAGCTCGGCTACCAGCCGGCGGGCGCGGCACCGGCGCCCGCGCCGGTCCAGGCGCAGCCCCCGCCGCCGCCCGTCCGGCAACCGGAACCGCCCGCGCCTGCGGCCCCGCCGGAGCCGCAGGCGACCACGTTCGACGCGTACTCGACGCGCGTCGAGGGCCAGGGGTCGCCGCAGCCCGGCCCGCCCGCGCAGACCCCGACGCCTCCCCCGCCGGCGAACCAGCCGCCCGGGACGCGCATCCTCGGCCCCGGCGACCTCGAGGACGACCCGCCCGCGGCACCGCAGCCCGCCCCCGGCGGCTCCGTGGCGCCTCCTCCGGGGACGAAGGTCATGTCCAAGACGATGGTGGGCGACTTCGACTTCCTGGACGACACGCCGTCCCCGGAGCGCCCCGTCGACGAGATCCCGCCGCCCAGTGACCGCAGCACCCGCCGCGTCCTGGAGCGGTTCGGGTTCGGGTTCGTCTACGGGGAGCACGACGCGTCGGTGCTGCTCGGCGACGTCCGGGCGCAGGCCGAGGAGTGGAACAAGCCGACCGGCGACCAGGCCGAGGCGACCCGCGTGGACGGCGCGCCCAGCGCGATCAAGTCGGGCGTGCCCGCGGTGCTGCTCGTCGGCGACCCGCACTCGGGCCAGCGCCGGCTGTCCCGGATGATCGCGCTGACGCTGGCGAACGCGGGCCTCGGCGACGGGTCGATCCGCGCGCACGACGCCGAGGACGTCCGCAACGCCCCGCCGGAGCGGATCGGGCAGCTGCTCGCCCAGCCGGGCCCGGTGATCCTGTTCGAGCGGCTGGACGTCGCGATCGCCGACGCCGCCGACCCGGGCGCCGTCGTCGGGGCGGTGCGCCGCGCCCGCCGCGACCCGGTGAACACCACCCCGGTGATCGCGACGTGCGAGCCGCGCGCGTACCGGCGGCTGCTGCAGGAGCACCCGAAGCTCGTGCAGGCGTTCCGCGTCCACCGGCTGCCCGACTTCGGCGACCTCGACAACCGGATGACGCTGCTGCACCTGCTCGCGGACGAGCGGCGCGTGACGATCGGCGCGGCGGCGCTGGAGGCCGTCCGGGCCGACCTGGAGCGCCTCCGCGGTCCCGGCGACCTGGTCAACGCCCGCCTCGTCGAGGCGTACCTGGACCAGGCGGCGCAGCGGAACATGGAGCGCGCCGGGGCGTCCCACGACCGGCTCGTGCTGACCCCGGACGACCTCGCGGGCGTCGCGGAGGGCATCGAGCCCGCGCTGCGGCCGCCCGGCGACATCGGCGGCTACCTGCGCCAGCTCGACCAGCTCACCGGGCTGGAGGACGTCAAGGCGGCGGTGCACGAACTGGCCGACGAGGCGGCGCTCGCCGCCGACCGCGCGCGGTACGGCGTGTCCGGCGACGACCCCCGCCACCTGGTGTTCACCGGCCCACCCGGCACCGGGAAGACGACCGTGGCGGGGCTGGTCGGCGGCGTCTACGCGGCGCTGGGGCTGCTGCAGTCGGGGCACGTGGTGGCGTGCCGTCCCGTCCATCTGGCCGGGCGCGACCAGGTCGACACCCGCAACCGCGTCGGGGCCATGGTCGACCAGGCGCTCGGCGGGGTGCTGCTCATCCAGGAGGCGTACCGGCTCGACCGGGCGCCCGCCGTCGTGGACGAGCTGCTCCGCCGGATGCACCAGTCCGGCGCCCGGTTCATCGTGGTCTGCTCCAGCCCGGCGGCGGAGATGGAGGGCTTCCTCGCGGGCAACCCGGCGTTCCGCGCGGAGTTCGGCCGCGTCATGGAGTTCACCGGGATGGGCGACCGCGACATGGTGCGGCTGTTCCAGAGCTACGCCGAACGCGACCTCTACATGCTGGACGAGGAGCTGCGCGTCGAGCTGCTGTCCCGCTTCGCCGCGATGCGCGAGGACCCCCGGTTCGCCTACGCCCGGACCGTCCGCGCCCTGTTCGAGCAGACGGTGGCCCGCCAGGCGGCCCGCCTCGCCGGCGCCGACGTCAACGCCGCGACCGTCGCCCGCCTCACGGCCCGCGACCTCCCCGAAACCCCGCTTGAGCAGCTGCTCGGCGATTTCCGCGCGGGTACCTGAGCGCAGCGAAGGTGCCCGCGCGGAACCCCTTCCGGGGGGTGTGGGGGGTCGCCCCCCACAATGAAGCGCGCCGGCGCCTGAGCGGCTGGACGTCCCCCGTCTGGCGGGACGGTGGCATCAGATGGGCATCACCCGGGAAGACCAGTCGTCAGGGTGGCCCTCGAATGGCCCTCTTGGGTCATGTGCCCGTCGGGGGCGTGCGCGTAGCCTCGACTTGGGTGTGGGGAACGAACGGGAGGTGGACGCGGTGCGCCAGAACCTTGATCTGCGCGTCCACGACCGTGTTGCGCTGGACGAGATCGAACTCTATGCCGAGATGCTCAGTGCGGTGGCGGCGGCAGAGCGGCCGCTGACCATCGCGGAAATCGACATGGTGCTCGGAGTACGGTCCGACGAAGCCGGTCGTCGCGAGCTGACGCCGCAGGACTAGAAGCAGGTCCCGGGCTCGCTGGATCCGGGGACGCCGAGATTCGGGGCGTCCCCGGTTCGTCATTTCCGGCCCCCGTCACCGCCGTCCCGCCGCAGGTCACGGGCGGGCGATGTAAGGAATCTCACTTCCGGTCACCCTAGCCCGGCCCGCCGGGTCGCCGGGAGGCCCGCAACCGGCGGGCCTTCCTCCAGATAGCCCGCAGCGGCAAGGGTATGTACCTGCCGATCTAGGGCAATCTTGTAGGTGAGAGGATGGGTGACACCAGCCGAAGCTGGGGCAAAGGTTCTTTTTACGGCGGGTAGCGCCTACGATCCTCTGCGGACTGTTCCAGCACATCAGGAGAACGACGTGCGCTTGCGTCTCACGCCGCGTGAGGACAGCTTCTACGACATGTTCACCGACTCGGCGAACAACCTGGTCACCGGCGCCAGGCTCCTCGTGGAACTCATCAGCGACGGCGCCGACCGGGCGGCCATCGCGGAGAAGATGCGCGCCTGCGAGCACGCGGGCGACGAATGCACCCACGCGATCATGCGCCGCCTGAACGAAACGTTCATCACGCCGTTCGACCGCGAGGACATCTACCAGCTCGCCTCGTCCATAGACGACGTCATGGACGAGATGGAGGAGGCCGCCGACCTCGTCGTCCTCTACAAGATCGAAGAGTTCCCCAAGGGCATCGTCGCCATGGTGGAGGTCCTCGAGCGCGCCGCCGAGCTGACCGCCGAGGCCATGCCGCGGCTGCGCTCGATGAAAGAGCTCAACGAGTACTGGATCGAGATCAACCGGCTCGAGAACCAGGGCGACCAGGTGTACCGCAAGCTGCTGGCACAGCTGTTCAGCGGCGAGTACGACACGCTGACCGTGCTGAAGCTGAAGCAGGTCATCGACCGGCTGGAGGACGCCGCCGACGCGTTCGAGCACGTCGCGAACACGGTCGAGACCATCGCGGTCAAGGAATCATGAGCGCAGCCAAGGATCCCGGCGTGACCGTCACCCGGGACCCGTCCGCGGAGGACGATCCCGCCTCCCTTGGCGAGCAGGCCACGCGCCGGGTCACCGGCCGGGCCTGGTTGCTGCTGCTGGCCGGCATCCTGCTGGTCATGCTCGGCGGCGCGCTCGGGCTCCGGTCCGACGCGCAGATGGCCGTCCTCGTCCTCGTCGTGGTCGTGGCGCTGGTCTTCGACTACACCAACGGCTTCCACGACGCCGCCAACGCGATCGCCACCGCCGTCTCGACCCGCGCGCTGACACCGCGCGTCGCGCTCGGCATGGCCGCCGCCATGAACATGATCGGCGCGCTGCTCGGGGTCGGCGTCGCCAAGACCGTCAGCGAGGTCATCACTCCCCCGTCCGGGCTGCACGGCCTCACCGTCGTCGCCGCGGGCGTGCTCGGCGCCATCACCTGGAACCTCATCACCTGGTACTTCGGGCTGCCGTCGTCGTCCTCCCACGCCCTCATCGGCGGCGTGGTCGGCGCCGGCCTGGCCTCGCTGTCGTCGGTGAACTGGCACACCGTGGTCGAGAAGGTCGCCGTCCCGATGGTGCTGTCACCGGTCGTCGGGTTCTGCCTCGCCTACCTCGCGATGGTCGCCATCCTGTGGATCTTCCGGCGGGCCAACCCCAGCCGGATAGGCCGCCGGTTCCGCATCGCGCAGACCATGTCCGCCGCGTCCCTCGCGCTCGGGCACGGCCTGCAGGACGCGCAGAAGACCATGGGCATCATCGTCCTCGCGCTCGTCACCACCGGGCACGCGGACGGCAGCACCGTCCCCTGGTGGGTGGTCATCGTCTGCGCGGGCGCCCTGTCCGCCGGAACGTACGCGGGCGGCTGGCGCATCATGCGCACGCTCGGCCGCAAGGTCATCGAAGTCGACCCGCCGAAGGGCTTCGCCGCCGAAGCGACCGCCTCCGTCGTCCTCTACACCACCGCGTTCATCTGGCACGCTCCAATCTCCACCACCCACACGATCACTTCGGCGATCATGGGAGCGGGCGCCACCAAGCGCCTCTCCGCCGTCCGCTGGGGCGTCGCCGGCAACATCCTCGTCGCCTGGGTCCTCACCATGCCGGCGGCCGCCCTGGTCGCCGCCGTCGTCTACTACGCGGTCCACTTCTTCGGCGCGTGATTCATTGGGGGGGCGACCCCCCAATCCCCCCGTCACGAGCCGGTCGATCCTCACGCCACGGTGCGGGTGTGTTGCGACCGTGCAGGTTCGCGGCGTGTCGCTGCGGTCGCCCGGCTCGGCGGGCAGGCCCGCTGCGCTCGCTGGCGCTCGCTCCGCGTGCCTGCCCGCGACCGGTGGCTGAGGTCCTTGAGTGAGGCGGGTGTGGCCCGGGCCGCTGGGCGGTCCGGGCCACGCTGTTTCTTTGGGGTGGGGTTGGTGGCGTCTTACTGGCCGGTGATGCGGTTCAGGGGTGGGGGTGCGATAGTGCCCTGGGTGTTGAAGTAGGCGACGAAGGTGTCCAGGTCTACGGCGCCCAGGGCCTGGTTCTGGCCTTCGGTGAAGACGGTGAAGCCGTCGCCGCCGCCCAGGAGGAAGTTGTTCGCGGCGACCTTGTAGGTGGTGGACGGGTCGATCGGGGTCCCGTCGATGGTGATGGCGGAGACGCGGTCGCCCACGGGCTTGGCGCGGTCGATGGTGAAGTGCAGGTTCGCCGACGGCTGGAGGATCTTCTCGCCGGCGGACGTCCACTGCTGTTCGAGGAGGGCGTCGAGCTGCGCGCCGGTCAGGGACGTCACGCCCATCACGTTGCTGAACGGCTGGACGGCGAACGCCTCGCCGTAGGTGACGACGCCGTCGCCCTCGGAGCCGCTCTCGGCGTAGGTGAGGTCGGTGCGGACGCCGCCGGGGTTCATCAGGGCGACCTGGGCGCCGAGGTCCTTGGTGCCGGCGAGCTGGGCGTCGGCGATGACGTCGCCGAGCGCGGTCTCGCCCGCCGGGGACGGGGTGCGGGTCAGGTCCGCGGTGATCTTGCCGATGGGCTTGTCGGCGATGGCGGAGACGCGGTCCTTCCAGGTCTGGACGAACGTCTCCGTCGGCCGGTCCGGCTTGATGTCGCGGGTGACGACGTGGTTGTCGGCCTTCACCGAGGAGCGGACGATGTCGCCGGTGCGCCGGTTCACCTTGAGGTTCACCTCGGTGATGACGCGGCCGAAGGAGGAGCCGGAGGAGAACAGGCGCGGCTGCCCGTTCGGGTCCTCGACCGAGCAGATGTACTGCTGGTGGGTGTGGCCCGAGAGGACCATGTCGATCTCCGGGTCGGCCTGCCGCGCGATGCGCGAGCCGGCGCCGGGGACGATGCCGCACTCGTCGGGGCGGGAGCCGTCCTTCACCTGGTCGCCCTCGTGGACGAGCAGCACCATCGCGCGGACGTGGCGGCGCTTCAGCTCGCGGGCGGCGCGGTTCGCGGCGGCGACCTCGTCGTCGAACGTCAGGCCCTTGACGCCCTCGGGGGTGACGATGCTCGGGGTGGTCTTGGTGACGACGCCGATGAAGCCGACCCGGACGCCGTTGATGCGGCGGATCGTCCACGGCTTCATGGCGGGGCGGCCCTGCTCCTTCAGCACGTTGGCGGCGAGGTAGTCGAACTTCGCGCCGGGCCAGGCGCCTTCGGGCGAGCAGCCGTCGACGGGGTGGCAGCCGCCGTTCTGGATGCGCAGCAGCTCCTGGTAGCCCTCGTCGAACTCGTGGTTGCCGACCGCGGAGGCCGTGACGCCGATGTTGCCGAGGAACTGCACCGAGGGCTCGTCGTGGTAGGCGGCGGAGATCAGCGGTGAGGCGCCGATCAGGTCGCCCTGGGCGACGGTGAGGGTGTCGCGGTTCCGCAGCTGCTTGAGGTGGGCCGCGATGTAGGCGGCGCCGCCCGCGAAGACGGTGTTGCCGTCCTCGTCGACGGCCCTGCCCGAGCTTCCGGAGGGCGGCTCCAGGTTGCCGTGGAAGTCGTTGAGCGCGAGGAGCCGCACGGACGCGGTCGGCGCGGGGTGGGCGGCGGCGGGTTGCGCGGCCAGTCCCATGACGGTCAGCCCCGCCGCGGCGCAGGCCAGGATGGTGCGTCGTCGAGTCATTCTGCGGACGGTAGGTTCGCCCGGCATACGGATCCCGGCGGCGCGGTGACGTTTTTGTGACAAATCGATCAGGACCCCCGGACGATCTTCCCCGTGGTCGCGGCGCATAGGGTGGCGGCGTGGGTGAGCTGCGGGCGCGCGGAACGCTGGGTGAGGCCGAGGTCGCGGAGGCGCTGGCGCTGGTCGAGGCGGCGGAGCGGGCCGACGGGGTCGGGCCGCTGTCGGAGCATGCCCTGCTGGCGTTGCGTGGTGGGCGGTCGGGCTTGGCGGTCGCCGAGGGCGGGTCCGTGGTGGCTTACGCGCATTACGACCCGGCTTCGGAGGACGAGCCCGCGGCGGGCGAGCTGGTCGTCCATCCGGATTTCCGGCGCCGGGGGCATGGGCGCGTGCTGCTGCGGGCGCTGCGTCAGGAGGCCGGCGGGTCCGTGCGGGTGTGGGCGCATGGCGATCTTCCGGCTGCGGCGGCGCTGGCGGGTTCAGAGGGGATGGCGCGGGTCCGTGCGCTGTTCCAGATGCGTCGTCCGGCGTCCGATCCGCTGCCCGAGGCGCGCGTCGCCGACGGGGTGAGCATTCGAGCCTTCGAGCCCGGGCGGGACGAGGAGGCGTGGCTCGCGGTGAACGCGCGGGCCTTCGCCGACCACCCCGAGCAGGGGGCCTGGACCATGGACGACGTCCGGGCGCGCGAGGCCGAGGGCTGGTTCGATCCCGCCGGGTTCTTCCTCGCCGAGCGGGAGGGGCGGCTCGCCGGGTTCCACTGGACGAAGGTGCACCCCGGCAAGATCGGCGAGGTCTACGTCGTGGGCGTCGATCCCGACGCGCAGGGCCTCGGGCTTGGGCGCACCCTGACCCTGGTGGGTCTGCATCATCTGCGGTCCATGGGGATGGACCAGATCATGCTGTACGTGGACGAGTCGAACGTCGCGGCGGTCCGCCTGTACGAGTCGCTGGGCTTCACGCGGTACGCCGTCGACGTCATGTACGCCTGACCCCCGGCACCCCCGGCGCCAAACCCGGTTGAGCGAGTCTCGACCGGGTTTTTTGCTGCCTGAGCTGCGCCGTTAACCCGGCGTCCATCCCAAATCGGGGCATTCTTCGTGATCGTGCTCGGCCGCGTTCATCTGCCGTTCACCTGGATCGGGGCGGCTGGTCACCTCGCCTGCTTAGCGTCGCATTCGACGGCGAACCCACCGTCCGACACGCCTCACGACGGTGTGCGAAGACGGCGCGGGCAGACCCGGCCGACGAAATCTAAGAGGAGACCCTCCGGTGAAGAACGGTTCCCGACTCGCCGCCCTGGGCGGTGTGGTCGTCGCGGGCGCGCTGGCCCTGTCCGCCTGCGGGAGCGACAACAACACGACCGCGAGCTCGAGCAGCGCGCCGGCCGGCGACATCGACTGCGCCAAGGCCAGCGTCAACGCGGCCGGGTCGAGCGCGCAGAAGAACGCGATCGAGGAGTGGACGAAGCTCTACGCCAGCAAGTGCGCGGGCGCCAACCTGAACTACAACCCGAGCGGTTCGGGCGCCGGCATCCAGGCGTTCACCAGCGGGCAGGTGTCGTTCGCCGGCTCCGACTCGGCGCTCAAGCCCGAGGAGGCCGCCGCCGCGCAGAAGCGCTGCCAGGGCGGCGCCGCGCTGAACCTGCCGATGGTCGTCGGCCCGGTCGCGGTCGTCTACAACGTGCAGGGCGTGGACGGGCTGAAGCTGTCGCCCGAGAACATCGCCAAGATCTTCTCCGGCAAGATCAAGAAGTGGAACGATCCCGCGATCGCCGGGGAGAACGCGGGCGCCAAGCTGCCCGCCTCCGACATCAAGCCGATCTACCGCTCGGACGAGTCCGGCACGACGGACAACTTCACGAACTACCTGAACACGGTCGTCCCGAACGTCTGGACCTGGGAGAAGGCCAAGAAGTGGCCGAACTCCACCGGCCAGGGCGCGGCCAAGTCCGACGGCGTCACCAGCCAGGTGAAGAACACCCAGGGCGCCATCTCCTACGTGGAGATGTCGTACGCCGAGAACAACAAGCTGCAGACCGCCCACGTGAAGAACGGCGCCGGCGAGTACACCGAGCTGTCGCCGGAGAGCGCGTCCAAGGCCGTCGCCGGGGCGAAGGTCACCGGTACCGGCAACGACGTCGCGCTGGAGATCGACTACACGACCAAGGAGCCGGGCGCCTACCCGATCGTCCTGGTCACCTACGAGATCGCGTGTGAGAAGGGGCTGCCCGCCGAGCAGGCCGGGTTCGTCAAGTCCTTCCTCACCTACACCTCCAGCGCGGACGGTCAGAAGATCCTCACCGACCTCGGGTACGCCCCGCTGCCGCAGAGCGTGCTCACCAAGGTCCAGGCGTCCGTGAAGGCCCTGTCCTGACCGAGCGCGACGGTTCCCGCAGCCCCGCCGCCGACGACCTCGGCGGCGGGGCCGACGTGGGTTCCGACGTCATCCAAGGAGGTTCCCCCATGACCACCGAGACCGGCGTCGAGGCGCGCGCCGGCACCCGGGACCGCGCCGCCGCGGCGATGGGCACCGGACGGGCCGGAGACAAGATCTTCGCCGGGGCCGCCCGCGGCTCCGGCATCGCCGTGCTGGCGATCGTCGCCGCGATCGCGGCGTTCCTCATCTGGAAGGCGATCCCCGCCCTGCGGGCCAACGAGGCGAACTTCCTCACCAGCGAGGAGTGGAACCCGAACGCGACGCCGCCGGAGTTCGGCATCGCGCAGCTGGCGTTCGGCACGGTGATCTCGTCGCTGCTCGCGATGCTCATGGCGACGCCGGTGGCGATCGGGATCGCGCTGTTCATCTCGTTCTACTCGCCGCGCCGGCTGGCGTCCGGGCTCGGCTACGTCGTCGACCTGCTCGCCGCCGTGCCCAGCATCGTGTACGGCCTGTGGGGCCTCGCGTTCCTGTCCCAGCACATGGAGGGGATCAGCAAGGCGCTCAACGCGGGCCTCGGCTGGATCCCGCTGTTCGGCGGCGACAGCCCCGGCAAGAACTCGATCTTCACCGCCTCGGTGGTGCTGGCGATCATGATCCTGCCGATCATCTCGTCCATCTCCCGGGAGGTGTTCCTCCAGGTCCCGCGGGCCAACGTGGAGGCGGCGCTGGCGATCGGCGCGACCCGCTGGGAGATGATCCGGATGGCGGTGCTGCCGTACGGGCGGTCCGGCATGATCGGCGCCTCGATGCTCGGCCTCGGCCGCGCGATGGGCGAGACGATCGCCGTCGCGATGGTGCTGACGTTCGTCCCCGGGATCAACTGGCACCTCCTGGAGAACGGCGGCGCGACGTTCGCCGCGAACATCGCCAACAGCTTCGCCGAGGCGTCCGTCACCGGGCGCGGCGCGCTGATCGCCTCCGGCCTCGTGCTGTTCGTGATCACCCTGGTCGTCAACATCGCCGCCCGCGCGGTCGTCGCCCGGCGGAAGGAGTTCGCGTGACCACCGTCTCCACCCGCAAGGGCGGGAGCCTCACCTCGGTGTCGGCGGGGCGCAAGATCAAGGACCGGCTCGTCCAGGGGCTGGTCTATCTGGCGTTCGCGCTCGCCGTCGTCCCGCTGGTCTCGGTGCTGTGGACGGTCGTCGTCAACGGCGCCAAGCGGCTCGACCCCACGTTCTTCCAGTTCTCGATGAACGCGGTCAGCGGCAGCGACCCCGGCGGCGGCGCCTACCACGCCATCATCGGCACCCTGGAGCAGGTCGCGATCACCACCGTGATCGCCGTGCCGCTCGCCCTGCTCACCGCGATCTACCTGGTCGAGTACGCCGGCAACGGGCGGCTCGGCAAGCTGATCAGCTTCACCGTGGACGTGATGACGGGCATCCCGTCGATCGTCGCGGGCCTGTTCGTGCTGGCGCTGTGGCTGCTCACGATGGGCTTCGGCTTCTCCGGCTTCGCCGGGGCGCTGTCGCTGACGATCCTGATGATCCCGACCGTGGTGCGCGCCGCGGAGGAGATGCTGAAGCTCGTCCCGAACGACCTGCGCGAGGCGTCCTACGCGCTGGGCGTGCCGCGCTGGCGGACGATCTGCTTCGTCGTCCTCCCGACGGCGATGACGGGGATCGTCACCGGCGTGATGCTGGCCGTCGCCCGCGTGATGGGCGAGACCGCGCCGCTGCTGCTCACGATCTTCTTCACCAAGGCGATCAACAACGACCCGTTCACCGGCCCGCAGGCGTCCCTGCCCACCTTCATCTGGGAGCAGGCCGCCGACCCCAACCAGCACTCGATCGACCGGGCCTGGACGGGCGCGCTCGTGCTGATCGGGATCATCATGCTGCTCAACCTGGTCGCCCGCCTCGTCGCCCGGCGCACCGCGCCCACGAGCCGCTGACCCTCAGAAAGGAAAACCCCATGGCCAAGCGGATCGACGTCTCCGGGCTCCACGCCTACTACGGCGGCGTCCACGCCATCGAGGACATCTCGATGACGATCGAGCCGCGCTCGGTGACCGCGTTCATCGGGCCGTCGGGCTGCGGCAAGTCCACCTTCCTGCGCACGCTGAACCGGATGCACGAGGTCATCCCGGGCGCGCGCGTCGAGGGGAAGGTCATGCTGGACGACGAGGACCTGTACGACTCGTCCGTCGACCCCGTCGCGGTGCGCCGCGTCGTCGGCATGGTGTTCCAGCGGCCCAACCCGTTCCCCACCATGTCGATCTACGACAACGTCGCCGCCGGGCTGAAGCTGAACGGCGTGCGGCGCAAGTCCCGGCTGGACGAGATCGTCGAGGAGTCGCTGCGCGGCGCCAACCTGTGGAACGAGGTCAAGGACCGGCTCGGCAAGCCCGGCGCGGGGCTGTCCGGCGGGCAGCAGCAGCGGCTGTGCATCGCCCGCGCGATCGCCGTCCAGCCGCAGGTGCTGCTGATGGACGAGCCGTGCTCCGCGCTCGACCCGATCTCCACGCTCGCGATCGAGGACCTGATCGACAAGCTGAAGACCCAGTACACGATCGTGATCGTCACGCACAACATGCAGCAGGCGGCCCGGGTCAGCGACCGCACGGCGTTCTTCAACATCGCCGGCACCGGCAAGCCGGGCAAGCTCATCGAGATCGACGACACCAGCAAGATCTTCGCGAACCCGGAGCAGAAGGCCACCGAGGACTACATCACCGGCCGCTTCGGCTGATCCCCGGCCGCCGGCCGCTCCGCTCGCGATGCCCCCGTGGAACCGTCCGCGGGGGCGTCACGCCGTGCCCGGCGGGAGTGCCGCGCGCCCCGCTCCTTTGAGATCATCTGGAGCGACCGCGTACGCGCCGTCCGAGTGGAAGCGGGACGATGCCAGACCCCCTGCGTGAAGGCGACCCGGCCCGGGTCGGCCCCTACCGGCTGTACGGTCGCCTCGGCCAGGGCGGCATGGGGCAGGTGTTCCTGGGCCGCTCGCGCGGCGGCCACGCGGTCGCCGTGAAGGTCGCCCGGCCGGAGCTGGCCGGGGACGAGCAGTTCCGCCGCCGCTTCGCCGCCGAGGTCGCCGCCGCCCGGAAGGTGGGCGGCTTCTACACCGCGCACGTCGTGGACGCCGATCCGGATGCCGACCCGCCCTGGCTGGCCAGCGCCTACATCGCCGGGCCGTCCCTGCACCGGGCGGTCGCCGACCACGGCCCGCTTCCCGCGGAGTCGGTCGCGGCGCTGGGCGCCGGGCTGGCCGAGGGGCTGGCGGCGGTCCACGCGTGCGGGCTGGTGCACCGCGATCTCAAGCCCGCCAACGTGATCCTCGCCCAGGACGGGCCCCGGCTGATCGACTTCGGCATCGCCCGCGCCCTGGACGCGACGTCGTACACGCAGACGTCCGCGGTGCTGGGCACCGCGGCGTTCATGTCGCCCGAGCAGGCGACGGCGCGGCCGGCCGGGCCGGAGAGCGACGTGTTCTCGCTCGGCTGCGTCCTCGCGTTCGCCGCGACGGGCCGCAGCCCGTTCGGGGAGGGGCCGGGCCACGCGGTCATCTACCGGATCGTGCACGCCGAACCCGACCTGGCGGGGGTGCCCGAGCCGCTGACGGGCCTGGTGGCGGCCTGCCTGGCCAAGGATCCGGCCGCCCGTCCGTCGACCTCGCGGATCCTGGAGGAGCTCACCGGGCCACCCCCGCCCGATGGGGACGGCGCCGGGCGGGGGTGGCTGCCGGAGGCCGTCACCGAGGTCGTCACCCGGCACCGGACGCGCGTCGCGACACTGCTGGAACCTCGTCCCCGTCCTGCGGCCGAGACGGCGAAGGCCCGTCCCGCGCGTACGAAGGAGCCCGCCTCCGGGTTCAGGGGTTCGCTGCCGGGGAGCGACGCGGCACCGAACAAGGCATGGGCAAGCGCGGCGGGCATTCTCGTGCTCGTGGCCACGGTCGCCTTCCTTTACGTCTATCCCCAGCCGTACTCCGTCTGGCTCAGCGGACTGCTGAGCGGCGGGGCCTCCGGGGTCGATCTGCGGGAGTGCGCCACCGACGTCGGCGGCGACCTGGCCGCGGTCCCCTGCTGGTCTCCCGCCGCCGAGTACAAGGCCACCCTCATCGTCCACTGGGGGCGGGATCAGCCGGGCGAAACCCATGACCCGGAGGAGGAGTGCGAGAACGCGGAGGGATGGGCACGCGCCATCGAGGCCGACAACCAGATGGCGTGCCTGGTGCCCCTCCGCTGAGCCGCGCGGCAGGGGCTCGCGGCCACGGCGCCCCCGGAGAGGGGACGCCGTGGCTCGGAGCGAGCGGTCAGACCTGCTCCCAGAGGGCGGGGACGTTCGGCGGGGTCCAGCCGGGCAGGGCGGTGTGCGCCTGGAGGCACCGGTAGGACGCGCCGTCGTAGGTGACGACGTCGCCCACGTTGTAGGCGGTGCCGACGGTCCACGTCCCGCTCGGGTCGGGGTCGCCGGGGTCGCCGGGGCCCGGGTCGTCCACGCGGCCGCCGACGTTCACGCCGGCCCACGCGTTGGCGGTCGCGGCGTACTCGGCGCTGGTCGCCCCGTACAGGCCGGACGCGGCGGCGAGGGTGGCGCGGCGCGCGTCGGCGTAATCGGTGGTCGGCCGCATCTCCTCGGTGAGGGCCTTGTACCAGATCGCCGCGGCCTTCTCCCGGCCGATGCCGGTGACGGGCTGCCCGTCGGCGGTCGGCGAGTTGTACTGGACGCCGTTGATCACCTTCGAGCCGCTGCCCTCGGACAGCAGGTAGAAGAAGTGGTTCGCGATGCCCGAGGAGTAGTGGACGTCGACGTTCCCGGCGTTCGGCGACCAGTTGTCGAGCGAGCTGCCGTCCTTGCTGGGACGGTCCATGTACCGCAGCGGCGCGCCGTTGCCGCGGATGTTCAGCTTCTCGCCGATGAGGTAGTCACCCACGTCGCTGGCGTTGTTCGACCAGAACTCCATGGCGGTGGCCATGATGTCGGACGTCGCCTCGTTCAGCCCGCCGGACTCGCCCTGGTAGATGAGGCCCGCCGTGTTGGACGTGACGCCGTGCGTCATCTCGTGCCCGGCGACGTCCAGCTCGGTCAGCGGCCTGCTGTTGCCCTGGCCGTCCCCGTACGTCATGCAGAAGCACGAGTCGTCCCAGAAGGCGTTGACGTAGCCGCTGCTGTAGTGGACGCGCGAGTAGGCGCCCACGCCGTCGCCGCGGATGCCGGACCGTCCGAAGACGTTCTTGTAGAAGTCCCAGGTCTCGCCGGCGCCGTAGGCGGCGTCGACGGCCGCGGTCTGGGGGTTGCTCGGCGAGCCGGTGCCCCAGACGTCGTCGCTGTCGGTGAACAGCGTGCCCCGGCCGGACGTGGCGCCGTTGAGGTTGGTGGTGTCGTGGTTGCCGCGGCCGGTGTCGCGCAGGACGTAGGAGCCGCCGGAGCTGGTGGTGCCGAGCTGGACCGTGCCGGAGTACTGGCTGTTGCCGGTGCCGGTCTGCACGCCCTGCCACTCGATGATCTTCTTGCCGGTGAGGGCGTGGGTGACGACGTGCAGCCGGTTGGGGGTGCCGTCCCGCTGCGTCCCGCCGACGACGGTCTCCCAGGCGAGGACGGGCTCGCCGTCCGCCATCCAGACGACCTTGCGCGGGGTGACGCTGCCCGCCGCCTCCGGTGTCGCCGGACGGGTGGACGCGAGCGTCTTCGGCGCCGTGTCGACCTTCAGCGGGCGGGTCGCGTCCTGGGTGACGCGCGTGATCGAGCCGGACGGGGCCCGGTGGACGATGAGGTCGCCGCCGAGGACGGGCAGCCCGTCGTAGGTGCGCGTGTAGTGGGTGTGGGTGGTGCCGTCGTTGTCCTTGACGACGGTCTTCGCCTTCAACTCGACCTTGTCGCCGAGCTTCAGCTGGGAGGCGGTCGCGTCCTGCTGCGCCTTGGCCTGGCCGACGAGCGCCTTGTACTCCTTGGCGCTCACCTTGGCGGGGAGCTGGCCGGGGTTGCCGGGGCCGGGGGCCTGCACCGGGGCGGCCTGGGCGGGGGCGGCGGTGGCCGTCCCCGCCTGGAGGCCGAGCGCGGCCGTGAGCCGCTGCGGACGCTCGCCGCCTACCGCAGCCGGAAGTCCCGGGCGCGGAACCCGGGTCGGACGGCGGCGTCGAGCGGAACCGCGGCGACGGCCCCGACGGGGACGAACCGGGGTCGGCCGACCCCGGACCGGCCGGGCCGGGGTTCGGCGCCGGTCCTGGACTGGGCGCCGGGCCCGGGTTGGGCGGTGCGCCGCCGGGCCACGAGCCGTCGCCGTTCGGCGCCGGCGTGCCTCCCGTGCCGGGCGCGCCCGGGTCCGGGTCCGGCGGGATCACCGTGGCGCGGATCTCGACGATCGGGTTGCCGTCGGCGTCCCGGGCGTCGGGGTCGACATGGGTGATCTCGTAGCGGGTGCCGCGCGGCAGGACCAGTTCGCGCTGGTCCGGGTAGGCGCTCTCGCCGCCCATCCACACGCCGCGCGACCCCTCCGGCAGGTCCATGTGGATCCGGTAGCCGAACGGGTTGTTGTCGACGACGGCGGGGTCGCGTCCGAGGGACGTCGACATGTACCCCGGCTCGGTCTGGACCGTCCCGACGAGCAGCTGCGCGTCGCGCGGGCCGAGCGCCGTCCCGTCGGGCAGCCGCATGAAGCTCACGTCGTGCAGGCCGCGCTCGGTCTGCACCGGCTCCGGCAGCGGCTGGTTCAGCGCCTGGTCGAGCTCGCCGACGCGCGCGTTGAACGCGTCCACGGTGGGCGTCTCACCGAAGTACCCGTGCAGGAACGACCAGTAGTTCGCGTTGCCGGCGATCTGCGCGAGCCGATCCGCCGGATCGGGCGCGGACATCACGTGGTCGACCAGCGCGCGCTGGTCGGGCGTCAGGTTCGGGTTGGACGCCCACTGGTTCAGCGTGTCGAGCGTCGGCAGGCCGTTGCCGCCGTTCATGTTGTTCAGCGCCCACGCCGTGCCGTACTCGCCCTGCAGGTGGTTCAGGTAGCCGGGCAGGTCGGCGCCGGGACGCAGGAACGCGTTCGGCATCGACTGCACCGTGTACTGGTACAGCGCGTTCCGCAGCTCCGGCGGCAGGTTCCGGTACTGGTCCCCGAGCCGTTCGTCGCCGTACCGCTGGCCCTCGTCGTTGGTGTCGAAGCGGCGCACCGGGTCGGGCGCGACGCGGCCGCCGTCCGGGTCGTGGACCGTCCAGCCCGTCGACTCGGGATGGCCGAGCGCGTTGAGGTCGACGGCGCCGATCGGGGCCGTGACGCGGACGCCGAGCTGCTGCGCCACGTCGGCCGCCAGCCGGCCGTCGCCGCTGTTGTTGGCCAGCAGGAGCAGGTCGCGCCCGTTCCAGTTCGGGTCGCTGCGGATCAGCGCCGCGAGGTCCGTGGCGTTCATCCGCTGGTCGCCGACGATCAGCCCGTTGCGGTCGCCGTGCGCGTCGAGCACGAACCGGCCCGCGGGATCGGGCGGCACCATCGCCGCCGCGCCGCGCATGTGCGGCTCGTCGGGGCCGTACAGCGCCCGCCCCGCCGGGGTCTCCGCACTGTTGCGCCAGGTGTCGTGCAGCCGGTCCGGCAGCCCCTCGGGGACGTCCCGCTGCCCGGGCTGCCCGTCGGCGGAGTCCTCCGGCTGCCCCTCCCGCGCCCGCGGCTGCCCTTCCCCGTCATTGCGGGGCTGGCCTTCGCCGTCGTTGCGCGGCTGGCCCTCGCCGTCGTTGCGGGGCTGGCCCTCGCTGTCGTTGCGCGGCTGACCCTCGCCGTCGTTGCGGGGCTGGCCTTGGTCGGTGTCGCGCGGCTGCCCGTCGCGGGGCTGGCCTTCGCCGTCGCGTGGTTGGCCTTCGCCGTCGTTGCGGGGCTGGCCCTCGCTGTCGTTGCGCGGCTGCCCGTCGCGGGGCTGGCCCTCGTCGGCGTCGCGCGGCTGCCCATCGCGGGGCTGGCCTTCTGCGTCGCGTGGTTGGCCTTCGGCGTCGTGGCGGGGCTGGCCTTGGTCGGTGTCGCGGGGTTGGCCCTCGTCGGTGCGGGGCTGTTCGTTGTCAGTGCGCGGGCTGCCCTCGTCCGGCTGAGGGTTGGCGTCGTCCGTGCGGGGCGTGTCGCCGCCGGGTGCGTCCTGAGTCGGGTCGGAGCCCGGCTGGTTCTCCCCGATGCGGGGCTTGCCCTCGCCGTTCTGCGTGGAGTCGCCGTTCTGCGTGGTGCCGTTCGTGCCGTCCGGCGCGGGCGTGTTGCCGCTGTTGGCGCCGAGGTGGCGGTCCATGACCTGGCCGATGGCCTGGGCCAGCGGACGGGGGTTCTCGGAGAGGCGGTACTCGGTGAACGCCTCCGCCATCATCTCGTGCGGGTCGCCGGACCCGTAGTCGGACAGGGCGTTCTCCACGCGCTGCTGCGTGGCCGGGTCGTGTGGCTGGGTCGCGTCGTAGGGGATGCCGAGGGAGTTGGAGACCGCCTGGTTCAGGTCCGCGAGCATCTGCGGGTCGTTGAGGAGCTGCTCGCCGAGGTGGTGGCCGAACTCGTGGGTGAAGACGCCTTCGGTGGAGCCGCCGCCGGGCACGGTGAAGCCGGTCGCCTCTTCGTCGGCGCCGTCCTCGGCCCGCTGCGCGTTGTCCGCGAACGCGTCGTCGTTGAGGTAGATGCCGGGGTCGTTCGACTCCGGCGTCGCGTAGGCGAGGACGTCGTCGTTGCCCGGCCCGAGCGACTGGTTGAAGTCCTCCGACCCGATGTGGGTCAGGCCCTGCATGGTGCTGGGGTAGTCCGCGGAGAGCGCCTGGAGGGCGTTGTTGACCTCGCGGACCGCGGCCGGGTCGATCGGGCTGGACGTGAAGTCCACCGTGGGCGCGTCGTCGCCGAACTGGGCGAGGATGTCCCGGGCCTGCTGCTCGGCGTCCGCGAGCTGCTGCGCCTCGTCGGCCGGGTCGGTCTTGTCCGGGGGGCCCTCGCTGGACGAGCCGTCGTCGGAGGAGCCGTCGTCCGGCTTGGTGCCGTCCGCCTCCTTCTTGTGGGGCGCGTCCCCGTCCGGCTGCGTCGACTCGTTCGCGGGCGGAGCCTGCTCGTTGCGGACGACGCCGTCGGAGTCCACGGGGGCGTGGGGCTGGGAGTCCGGCTTCGGGCGCGGGGACTCCAGGTTGGGGTTGCCGTCCCCGGCGGGACGTTCCGGCGCCCGGGACGTGGACGGCGACGTGGACCCGGGGGCCCGCTCGGACCCACCGACGGAGGGTCCGCCGGAGGAGGGACCTCCGACACCGCCCGCCGACGCGGTGCCGGCGGGGCCGCCCATCATGCCCATCGGCATGGGCGCGATGAGACCGGGCTGCACGCCGGAACCGTCCTCGGACGGCGAGGACGGGTCACGCGTCCCGTCGGACCCGTCGGATCCGCGAGGCGACTCGGAGGCGGTGTTCGTGGTCCCCGCGCCGCGAGGGGCGGGCTCGCCACCGGGCGCGGGCTCCTCGGCGGGAGGCGTCCCCTCGTCCGGTGTCGTGCCGGTGCCCTCGTCGGGCGCCGCGTCGTCCCTGGGGGTCGTGCCGTCGCCGGGCGTTGTCCCGTCGCCGGGTGTCGTGCCGTCCCCAGGTGTTGTGCCGTCGCCGGGTGTCGTGCCGTCCGTCGGTGCTCGGCCGTCGCCCGGCGTTGTGCCGTCGCCCGGTGCCGTGCCCTCGTTCGGGGTTGTGCCGGTGCGGTCGCCGGGGGGTCGCCCGTCGCCCGGGGCCGGGCTGTCGCCCGGTGTCGTGCCGTCGGTTCGCGATGGGGCGTCGCTCCGCGCCGGGCTGTCGCCCGGGGTCGGGCCGCTGCTCGGGGTCGCGCCGTCCGGGGTGGGGGAGCCGCCGGGCGTGGGGGACGGGGTGCCGTTGGACGGCGGTGTGCCCGCGCCCGTGGTCTCGGGGCTGGTGGAGCCGGTGCCGGGGTGCGGTGTGGACGACCCGTCGCCGTGGGGAGTGGAGCCGCTGTGCGGGCTGGAGCCGCCGTCGGGCGCACCGCCGGTGCTCGAAGAACCACCGGTGCTCGAAGAAGAAGTGGAACCGCGGCCGGGCGACGAGGACGACCCGCCACTGGACGGGGAGGAGCCGCCGGGAGACGATCCGCCACCGGACGAAGACGAGGACGACCCTCCGCTGGAGGAGGTCGAGCCTCCCGAGGGTGAACTGCCCCCGGGCGAGGACGATCCGCCGCTGGGAGCGGCCCCGCCTGGTGCGGCGCCTCCTGGGGCGGCACCGCCGGGGGCCGCGCCGCCCGGAGCGGCACCGCCGCCCACGGGCGCCATGCCGCCGGGTGCCGCACCGCCCGCGGGAGCGCCGCCGGGCACACCGCCGCCGGACGGTGACGAGCCGCCGAACGCGGCGGGGTTGCCGCCGAGGCCGCCGCCCGATCCGCCCGAGCCGCCGGACCCGCCGGAGGGCGCGCCGCCGCCGCCGTCGGGGGCCGAGGAGGCCAGCGTGGCACCTCCGCCACCGCCGCCGCCTCCGCCACCGGAGTGCGAGCCGCCGCCTCCGCCGCCGCCACCGCCGGTGTCGCCGAGCAGAGTCGAGATGCGGTTGCCGCCGCCGCCGGAGGACGAACCGCCGCCGTCTCCACCGCCGGAGTGGGAGCCGCCGCCGCCTCCGCCGCCACCGGAGTGCGAGCCGCCACCGCCGCCTCCGCCACCGGTGTTGGAGCCGCCGCCTCCGCCGCCTCCGCCGCCGCCGGTGTTGGAGCCGCCTCCATCACCGCCACCGCCGGAAGGGGAGGGCGAGCCGCCCGGGTCGGTCGACGTCGACGGAGTCGGGGTCGGCGTGGGGGTGGGGCTGGGAGTGGGGGGCGTGCCCGGAGCGGGCGGGTCGCCGCCGGGGACGGACGAGTTGTAGTCGTTGAGGCCGTCCTTGCCGCCGCCGACGGCGCCGCCGAACGCGCCCGACGTGGCGCCCTTGGCGATGGCGTCCCAGGTCAGCGGGTCGCCGTGGATGGCGGCGGTGGCGACCGTGCCGGCCACGCCGCTGATGGCCTCGGACGCGCCGTCCCGGACCATGCCCTTGACCATGTTGCCGGCCGCGGTGTCGGCGGCGTCGCTCACGCCGGGGATCTTGCCGATGCCGTGTCCGATGCCGCCGGAGATGGCGCCGCCGATCGCGCCGTCCAAAGTGGCCGCCCCGGTCTTCTTCCAGTCGACGCCGTCCCGGTTGCCCTGCGCGATCTGGATGCCCTGGACGAGCAGGTCCAGCCCGCCGCCCTCCAGCGCGCCGACGAGCGCGCCCTTCAGGACGGCGCCGAGGAAGCGCCTGCTCAGCCACTCCAGCAGCCGCTGGAAGATGGTTCTGGAGGCGATCTGCGCCCCCGCCTCGACGGCGGGAATGGCCGCGGTGGAGGCGCCGAACGTCGCGAAGGCCGCCGCGATCAAATAGGCGATCTCGATCGCCGTGATGATCAGCAGCGCGATGAACATGTACTTCGCGTACTCGATGTCGAGTGCGCCGCCGTCCAGCGTCTCGCCGAACTGGCCGCACGACTCGACGAGTTTCGTGAGGATCTGCGGGTCGGTGGAAACCCACTTCTCCCAGTTCTTGCCGAACTCGTCGGCGGCGCCGCTGTCGAGCGCGCCGCGGACGTCGTTCGCCGCCTGGTTGAGCTCCTCGATCAGCTCGCCGACCTCGGTGCCGGCGGCGCGCCACGCGTCGGCGCAGCGGCGCATCGCCGTCTCGTCGCCCTCGGGCCAGTCGGCGCCGATGATCCAGGACAGCCACTGGACCGGTTCTGGGATTTCAAGACCCACGGATCAGCTCACTTCAGCCTTGAGGTGTCCTCGGCCTGTTTGTAGGTCTTGGCCATCTGGTCGACGCCCTTCCGGATGCCTTCCAGGCCCTCCTTGAGCTTCGGGAACGACTCCAGCACCTGCGTGCTCGGCTCCTTGTAGCCCTCGGCGAACGTCTTGCCGGTCTCGTCGGCGCCCCAGCACTCGCCCTCGGCGGACAGGGCGGAGCTGAGCCGGTTGAAGATCGCCTCGAGTTGCGTGGCGCCGGTGGTGAACCCCTTGCCGGCGCGCTTCAGCTCTTCTGTGTCGACCTCTAGGTATTCGTAGGTCATCGCGGCGGGATCCCCAGTCGCTCGCGGACCGCGTCGAAGTCGTCGGGACGCTCCGGCAGCAGCTTGGTGATGTCGAAGCCGCTCTCGGCCGGGCCGTCGGGGACGAGTCCCTGCATCGCCGCGCGCATCTGGTCGGCGACCTGCGCCTGCGCGTCCCGGGACGCCTCCAGCACCGCCTCGGCGAGCTCCTCGGAGCCGAGCTTGCGCTGCACGCGCGGGTCGAACTCGAGGGAGGTGAGCCGGCCCTGCCGGTCGACCTTCACCCGCACCATGCCGTCGGCGGCCTCCGCCTCGGCCTCGATCGTCTCCAGGCGGGACTGCATGTCCGCGATCTGCCGGCGCTTCTCCTGGTAGGTCTGCAGGAGTTCGTCGATATGCGCCTGCCATTCAGCGCGCACGGTCACCCCTCTGTTCGTCGGGAGCTTGCGATAGCCCGCGACCGCGCACGATCACAGACACACAGGGATTGATCAATGTATACGGGTTTCAAACCGGTTTTAGCAACCGGTATGCAGCGATCCAAGACAATAGAGGGATGCGGCGCGCAGCGGTGGGGGTGTGGAACACTGCTGGGACCGGTGGTACGACCTTGGAGGGTGGCTGACGATGCGCAGGAGACCGAACATCTGTGACGCCTGCGTGCGGTTGCAGAAGAGGTCCAATCCTGGCGCCGAGACGTCGCTCGACCGCTGGATCCCGTACTGCGACGCGTTCCCCGAGCGGGTGCCGAACGAGATCTACCGCGGCGGGTTCGACCACCGCAACCCGTTCGAGGGCGACCGGGGCATCCGCTTCGAGATGCGGCCCGGCGGGGAGCGCTCCCTCGCCGCCTACGAGGCGTCGCGGGCCCGGCAGGAGGCGCGCCGGTCCGGCGAGGCGTCCGATTCGTGACCGCGTTCCCCTGTGCAGGTCCCCCCGCCGGTGAAACGCTGGGACGCGAAGACTCCTAGGGTGTGGGGGCGTGTCCCGCGCACCCCGTTCCGGTGCGTGCGGTGACACGCGTCTCGTAGGCTGGCCGGTGAGAGGGGAGGCAGGTGTCCGACTCCAGCTGGCAGCATGCGGTCCTGCGTGACATCGGCGTTTCGCGCCGGGGGCTGCGGCGGCTCGACCGAGCTCCGCTCGGCCTCGGCGGAGCGTCGTGGGGGGCGGAGGCTCCGCCCCGTCCCGCGCCGGAGCAGGCACAGCCCGCCGCTCCCGCCGCGCAGCCGGTGCCGCCCGCGCCGCAGCCCGCCCCGTCCGCGCAGGGCGCCGCCGGGCCGGTTCCCGAGGCACCGCCATTCGCCGCGCCCGCCATGCAGTCGTCCGCGGGGTCCGGCGAACCGGCTCCGCTCCTGCCCGACCCGCAGCACCAGAACCCGCAGCCGCCCTCCGAGCCGCGGCCCGAGGCCCGCGCGCCGCAGCCCGAGACCGCGCCGCAGTGGTACGAGCGGCCCTCGCAGCAGGACGTGTCCGCCACCGACCAGCAGGCGACGGCCCAGCGGGAGGCGCCGCGGCCGGAGAACGTCCAGCAGCCCGCCGCGTGGCCGGTGAACCCGCAGACTCCCGAGACCGCGCAGCCCGCCGAAGGCGCGCAGCCCGCCGAGAGCGCGCCGGCTCCCGAGAGCACCCAGCCGCCGCAGCCCGCGCCGGCTCCCGAGAACGCCCAGCCGCCGCAGCCCGCGCCGGTGCCCGAGACCGCGCAGGCCCCCGAGGCCGCGCCGGAGCCGGTCGAGCCCCTCGTGCACTCCGACTTCGACTGGGAGTCGGCGGTCAACCCCGTCCTCGGCGGGGTGTCGTCGTCGTCCGGTGAGGGCGCCGCCCCGGCGCCGCAGGCGCCCGCCCCGGCCGCGCAGCCCGCGCCGGCCGACCAGGCCTCGGGCGTCGGCCACCAGATCCCGGCGCACGAGCTCGTCCGCAGGAACCAGCACGGCGACCCCCTCGCCCGCCGGGTGGGACGCGGCGTCCGCAACGCGATGGGCGGCGGCGGGCGCGAGGCCAGGGAGCACGCCGGGTTCATCGACCTGATGCAGCGGCCGGTCCCGAGCACCCGGCGGATCGCCGTGGCCAGCGTGCGCGGCGGCGCCGGCAAGACCACGATGGCGGCGCTCGTCGCGACCGAGCTGGCCCGCTACCGGCAGGACCGGGTGCTCGCCGCCGACGCCGACGCCGAGCTCGGCTCGCTGCCGCTGCGCCTCGGCGTCCGCACCGAGCTGTCGCTGTTCGACCTCGCGGGGCAGAACCCGAGCACGTTCGAGGAGGCGGCGCGGTACCTGGCGCGCACCCCCGAGGGCCTGTTCGTGCTGTCGTCGACGCGGGGCGGGCGCATCGCGGGCGAGTTCACGCTGGACATGTTCCAGAGCGCTCTCAGCGTCGTGGGCCGGTACGTGGGCACCACCGTCGTCGACTGCGGCGCCGGAATCCTCACCGAGCTGAACCGTGGCGTCGTCGCGAGCGCGCACGGCCTCGTCCTGGTGACGCCCGGCACGGTGGACGGTGCGCTCAGCGCGCGCGGGGCGCTCGAATGGTACGCGGCCAACGACCTACAGGATCTTCTGCGCCGGACGGTCATCGCGATGGTCTCCCACGCGCCCCAGGTGGGCGCCGACCTGCACCGCGCGCAGCAGATGCTCTCCGCCTGGGGCCTGCCCGTGGTCTTCGTGCCGTACGACCGGCATCTGGCGACGGGCAGCTCGGTCGACATGAGCAAGGTCTCCGCCGCCGCGCGGACGGCGGTGACCAGGGTCGTGCACGAGGTCTTCGCGCGGGCGCTCACCCCCAGCGCGGCCCGCTGACGCCGGGCGGGCCGGTCACGCTGAGCGGCCCGGTCACGCTGAGCGGGCCGCTCGCGCGGGGGGTCAGCCCTTCCAGATGAGGGTGTTGGTGACCTCGACGCCGAGTTCCCCGGCGGTGGCGAAGACGCGCCCCTCGCGGCCGCCGGTCGCGGCGCCGGTGGTCCAGTACGACTGGGCGTAGATCACGCGCGAGCCCTGCGTCCACGACCGCGTCCAGTAGGCGGGGTCCGGCTGCGGCTGCGGCAGCCCGCTGGCGTTGGACGGGGTGAGCAGCAGCGGCCAGCCCTTCTCGGTGGTGGCCCGGCTGACGCTGCTCGCCGCGGACGGATCGGCCAGCGTCATGACCGACACCGCGGTGATGATCTTCTTGTCCGGGTCGGCGTACACCGCCGAGTACATCGGCCCGGTGCACGGGTGCGCGCGCAGCGCGGTGCGGAGCCGGTCGTTGGCCCGCGAGGTGCACGACTGGGTGCGGGTGCCGGCCCGGGTGAAGGTGTTGCCCTTCGCCGTCCGGATGGTCGTCGACAGAACCTCGGACAGGTCGCCCGACGGCGTCTCGCTCGTCGGGGTGGACGTCGGCTCCGGCGACGAGCTGTAGCGGGGCGAGTAGGGCGTGGACGAGGGGACCGCGACCGAGCGGTCGTTGTCGTCGTCCCCGCCCAGGATGAAAAACGCGCCGACCCCGACCAGCGCGAGGACCAGCACCACACCGATGATCAGCAGCGGGACGAGCGCGCCGCCGCCGCTCCGTGGCGGCGGAGGGAATCCGGGGGCGCCGTAGGGGCCGGGCGGGGCCGGCGGCGGTGGGAACCCCGGGCCGCCGGGCGGCGGGTAGCCGGGGCCGCCGGGCGGAGGGCCCGGCTGCTGAGGGGGGGTACATGCTGGCTCCGTGCCGATGCTCATGCGGGGGTCGCGAAAGGTCGGACCAGAGTAGCGGGCGGAACGTTCCGATATCGCGGTAGATGGTAGGTATGTCGGCGGAGGCAGGGTCGTCCCGTGGGCAGTGCGTCCGGATCTCTCATAAAGTTGCGGGGAAGAGGGGAGGCACGTGTCCGACTCAAGCCGGCGACCGGCCGCCCTGTGCGGCGGCGGCCCGCTCCGTCCCGCCCGACGCCGAGGTGACCGATGAGCACTGACCTGGTGGCGCTGGTGCGCCGCGATCCGGATGTGCACGCCGTGGCCGACGGCATGATCGCCATGGGCGAGCGGCTGGAGCTGCGCGGCGGGGAGCCCGAACCGACCCTGCTGTACGACGCCGAGGGCCGGCTGCTCGTCTCCATCGAGGACGCGGTGCACGTCTCGGCGCAGAGCGAGATCCGGCGGCTGCTCGGCCCCGAGTTCGCCGACCGCGTCGGGGTGCCGGTCTGGTGGGTCGACGTGCGCGCCGTCGCCGACGTCCCGGACGCGATGCGCGTCGCCCGCGCGTTCGCCGACTCCCTCGTCCGCTGGCTCGGCGGCATCGTCTACCCCGACGGCGCGACCGACCCGCCCGCCCAGAGCTGGAGGGCGGCCGAGCACGGCGAGGACGCCCCGCAGCCGGGCGGCCTGCCCGGTGACGCCTACCAGGGCGGCGTGATCGGCTGACCCGTCCCGCGCGCCGTCCCGCGCGCCGGGCTCACGTCCAGTCGCGGGTCAGGTCCAGTCGCGGGTGAGGTCCAGGTCCCACGGGACGAGGTTCCAGGGGCTGCGCGGCTGGGTGGCGAGGTCGTCGACGAGCCGCTCGTACTCGTCCTGCGCCTTGCCTCCGCCGCCCGACCAGAGCAGCCGCCCTTGCAAGTAGCAGGTGGCCATGTCCCGCCAGGACGAGTACCGCCGCTGGATGTCGAGGGCCAGCGGGAGCATCCGCTCCCAGCAGTACTCCTCGGTCAGCCACCCGACCATGTGGCCCCAGCGGTAGAGCATCAGGGCGCGGCCGTAGTCCCAGATGAGGAAGCGCCCCACGTTGGCCCGCAGCGCCGGGTCGGCGAGGACCTTCAGCCGGTGCAGCTCCTCGGCGGCGTGGTTGCGGTCGTTGAACAGCTGGTGGAGGAACTGCGCCAGCTCGGCGCCCTCCTCGCTGGCGTCCGCGCCGGGCTCGTCGCGCAGCAGCGGCGGGACGAGCCGCGCGTACTCGTCGCCCTCGTCCCCGTACCGCACCTGGACCAGCTCGATCAGCCGCTCGACGAACGGCGGTTCGAGCCGGTCGGCCGAGATGAGCCCGTCGACCTCCCGCAGCAGCTCCGCGTACTCCTCCTGCGCGGCCGGGGGACGGGCGGCGAGGTCGGCGTCCTGGGTGAAGTCGGCGCGGTGCCCGTCCTGGACGAGCCAGTTGAGGGCGGCGAGCAGCTGCTCCAGGTCGTAGGCGCCCCACGGGTCCTGCAGCAGCTCCTGGGCGGCGCGCCGGTCGGCGGCCGCGGCGGCGCCGGGGCCGGCGCCGAGGCGGTCCACCCGGAACCCGTTGATCGCGCCGTAGGGCGCGCCCGCGCCGATGATCCAGCGCTGCACGGGGGTGAGGTCGCCGCCGCGCCGCGGGACGCCGGGCACGCCGGGTGCGCCGGGCAGGTCGGGCGCGGAGATCAGCTCCCAGAGCCGCTTCCGGAACTCCTCGGCCTGCCGCTCCTCGCTGCCGAAGAACCCGGCGAGCTGCTTGCGCAGCGACGGGTGCCGGACGTAGAGCCGCCGGAAGAACGGCCCGTTCTTCCACACCAGGTGCTCGGGGCGCAGGTCGCCGAACGAAAGCCGGGTCCGCCGGTGGACGATGGCGCGCTCGGCGAACCGCAGCTCCAGGTCCGTCCAGAGCCGCGACAGCGGGCTGAACCGCCACAGCAGCAGGAAGCAGGCCACGGCGCCGAGCAGCGCCGCGCCGGGGGCGAGCGCCCAGCGCGCCTCGTCCGGGAGCCCGGCGAGGGACAGCACGGCCCCGGCGAGCAGCAGCGCCACGCCGCCCGCGCCGGCCCCGATGCCCCAGCCGGCGGTGCGGACGGGGGAGCCCTCGATGCGGAGCACCGCCGCGTCTCCGTCGTACTCGAACGACCCCTCGGCGAGCGTCCCCTCGACGGCCCGCTCAAGCGCGTCGAGCCGGCCGTCCATCACCATGGTCAAGGACCGTACATCATCCCTTCCGGGTAGATCATCCGGCCGAAGAACGGCATGGGCGGGACGCCCCGCCCTGACCGGATCAGCCGGGCCCGGATCGGCCCGGGCCGGATCGGCCGGGCCCGGATCAGGACGACTGGAGGTGCTGCATGAGCGCGCTGTGCCGCTGCCAGCCGTCCGGGGAGCGGCCGTCGCCGAGCGGGAAGAACGTCAGCGGGGCGCGCGGCGGCCCGACCTGCTGGCCGGGGATCCCGTTCGGGCCCGCCACGGTGCCCGCGACGGCCAGCGCGACCGGGGCGGGCGCGCCCGTCCAGCGCGGCTCGGTGGTGAGGTCGGCGCGGCCGGGGGTGAGCTGGACGAACAGCGACGCGATCGGCTGGTCGGCGGCGAGCGCGCCGACGAGCGTCGGGAGGTGCTGGAGGGGCGGCGGGTCCTGCGGGGCGTAGCCGACGGTGACGGTGCTGGTCTCGGCCACGGCGCCGCCCTCGCCGGCGCTGTAGTCGCAGATCGCCTGGGCGGGGCGGGGGCCGTCGCCGCCGACGACGAGCCGCACGCTGGAGCGTCCGCGCACGTACTCGGTGAGCCGGTCGCGCCGCCACGGGTGCTCCAGCGGCTCGGCGGGCCCGAGCCCGGCCGGGTACTTGCCGGTGAGCAGCTGCAGCAGGCGCTCGATCGTCCCGGCGAGGTCGCCCTCGGCGGCGTGCCGGATCCGGTAGACGAGGGTGAGCTGCGCGCCGATCGGCGCGGTCGGGCGGGTGGTGAACCCGGGCGCGTAGTCGCGGGCCTCGGGGACGGGCACGAACGTCCCGCCGCCCCATCTCATCGGCCGTCCGGTCAGGCCCTCGTAGTAGCCGTCGCCGTTGCGCACGATCCACTGCGCGCCGTCGCCGGACGCGGCGGTGCGCAGCGGCAGCGTCAGCCGGGATTCCAGCGGCGTGACGAGCTGCAGCGTGCGGCCGGTCTCGGCGCAGTCGGCCAGGGCCTTGTTCAGCCAGGCGCTCAGCGGCACGACCGGCCGGTCCTGGAGGACGACCATCGCTTGGTCGGTCAGCGCGTCTACGGTGCTCATCTCGTCCGGGAGTCTAGTCACCGGGAGCACCCGCCGGCCGGGCGCCCGCCGGACCCCGGGCGGTGCGGGTCCCGCAGTTTCCGGTGACGCCGGTGACGCATGTCCAATCTGTGCTGAAATGTTACGGATGCAGCGAGCCGCCGCGCCCTCCGGCGTCTACTACGCGGACAACGCCCCGACGCCACCGGAGCCGCCGGTGCGGGGGCGTCTGTGGCGCGTGCTCGGCGGCCTGTCGATCGCGCTGTCGGTCGTGCTGGTGGCCGGCAGCCTCACCGCCTACGGCTTCTGGCGGCGGCTGGACGGCCAGATCGACCGCGAGCACGTCGACGACCGGCTCGGCGCGAACCGCCCGCCCAAGCTGAACGGCTCGCTGAACATCCTGCTGATGGGGTCCGACAGCCGCGCCGGGGAGAACGCCCGCTACGGCGAGGAGGCCGGGCAGCGCTCCGACACCACGATCCTGCTGCACATCTCGCCCGGCGGAGAGAGCGCCATCGGGATCAGCTTCCCCCGCGACTCCATGGTGCGGATGCCGCCGTGCAAGAAGAAGAACGGCACCGTCGTCCCGGCCCAGTTCGGGATGATCAACGCGGCGTTCTCCAACGGCGGCCCCGCCTGCACCTGGCGGACGATCGAGTCCCTCACCAAGATCCACATCGACCACTACGTCGAGGTCGACTTCACCGGCTTCAAACGGGTCGTGGACGCGCTCGGCGGCGTCGAGATCTGCGTGCCGAAGCGCATCGACGACCCCAAGGCCGAACTGCACCTCAAGGCGGGCAAGCAGGTCGTCCAGGGCGACCAGGCGCTCGGCTACGTCCGCACCCGGTACGTCCTCGGCGACGGCTCCGACCTCGACCGGATCAAGCGGCAGCAGGCGTTCATGGCCTCCGTCGTCAAGAAGGCGACCGACAAGGGCATGCTCACCGACCCCGGGCGGACCTACGCCTTCCTCTCCGCCGCCACCAAGTCCATCAAGGCCGACGACCGGCTCACGCTCTCGGTGATGCAGAAGCTCGCGGCGAGCCTGCGCGGCATGAGCGCTGGGAAGGTCCGGTTCGTGACCGTGCCGGTGCAGGCGTACCCGCAGGACAAGAACCGCGTCCAGTTCAATCAGGCGCTGGCGGAGCCGCTCTTCCAGGCCGTCCGGGAGGACAACAAGCTCCCCGAGCCGGAGCCGACCCCGCCGCCCGCCCCGGTGGCCGCGCAGAACACGGTGCAGCCCGTCCCTCCCGCGCAGGTGAAGATCGGCGTCTACAACGCGTCCGCCACCGAGGGCCTCGCCCAGCGGACCGCCGAGCAGCTCGCCGACCGCGGCTACCAGGTCGTCAAGGTCGGCACCAGCAAGAAGAAGTACGCCCGCACCCGGATCCTGTACGGCGAGGGCGCCGAACGGCAGGCCGCGCGGGTGGCGATCGCGGTCCCCGGGCACACGCCGCGCCCCTGGCGGTCCGCCAAGCCCGGCTACGTGTACCTCCTCATCGGCGACGACGGCGCGCGGCTGCGCGGGCTCGCGCCGGCCGTGCCCAAGGTGGCCGGCGAGATCCGTGCGGACCGTGACATCTGCGCCCACACCTGATGCGGAGCCGCATCAGCGATATCTTGGCCCGCGCAAACCCTTAACCGCCTCAAAGCGTCCCTAGTAGGACGGCCTAGTTGACTCCCTCCGACCCTGGCCCGACGAGCCGCCTCCCCGCACTGGGCTCCACCGGCCGCCCGAGCTCCCCCGGAACGGACGCATGCAGCCCGAACCCTTCTCCCTGCTGATGACCGTCTATGGCGGCGACCAGGCGGAACATGTCCGGGACGCGTTCCGGAGCGCCGTCCACCTGCAGACCCTGCGGCCCGACCAGGTCGTCCTCGTCCAGGACGGCCCCGTCCCGCCCGAGCTGTCGGCGTGCCTGCGCGAACTCATGGCCGGGAGCCCCGTCAAGGTGGTGTTCGTCCCGCTGGAGCACAACCGCGGCCTCGGCCCCGCCCTGGACGCCGGCCTGCACGCCGCCTGGCACGACATCGTCGCCCGCATGGACGCCGACGACGTCGCCATGCCGCACCGCTTCCAGACCCAGGTGCCGCTCGTGCGCGCCGGAGCCGACCTCGTCGGCGCCGGCCTGCTGGAGTTCGGCACCGACATCACCGACGTCGTCGGCCGCCGCATCCCGCCGAGCGACCCCGCCGACATCGCCCGCTACTCGCGGCTCCACGACCCGTTCAACCACCCCACGGTCGTCTACCGGCGCAGCGCCGTCGTCGCCGCCGGCGGCTACGGCGACCTGCCCCTCATGGAGGACTACTGGCTGTTCGTCCGCATGATCGCGAACGGCGCCCGGATGGTGAACGTCGCCGAGCCGCTCGTCTACTACCGCGTCGGCGAGGGCGCCTACGAGCGCCGCGGCGGCACCGAGCTGCTGCGCTCCGAACTGCGGCTGCAGCGCGAGATGCTCCGCGAGGGCTTCATCTCCCAGCCGCAGTACTGGCGCAACGTCGTCGTCCGCGGCGGCTACCGCCTCGTCCCCACCGTGATCCGCAAACCGTTCTACCGCGCGGTCGTCGCCCCCTACGGCGCCCGCCGCAACCGCACCCGCGACCGCTCCGACACCGGCACCACCCCGGCCGGCGCCCTCTCCTACATCCCCCGCCACGCCCGCCGCGCCAACCAGGCCCCGCCGCCGCTCGCGACGCCGCCGCAGGAGCCGCCCGTCCCACCCGTCCCGCCCGCCCGCTGACCGCCGAGCGGAGCGCGGCGTCCGGCCCGGCCTCCCGGACCGGACGCCGGACGGGTCAGTTCGGCCGGGACCACAGGACGGGCTGGTCCCCGTTCCCGTCGGCGCTGCGGCCCACGCCCAGCAGCGTGTTCTTGAAGGTCACGAGGCCGGTGATCTGCTGGTCGCCGACACCGCCGAGGCCCGTGCCGCCGGGCGTCGCGGACTTCCAGGAGGCGCCGTCCGCGGACGTCCACGACACGACGTCCGTCGCACCCGGCCGCCCGGTCGTGCCGGTGGCGGCGAACCCCTTGGCCGTCGCGGCCAGCGCGGTGACCGTGACGGTCTCGCCGCCCGGAAGCGTGATCGGACGCCACGTCCGGCCGGCGTCGGTGGACAGGAAGCCGAACCGGTCCAGGCCCTTCGGCGTCGCGGCGATCCCCGCGACCACGACCGTGCTCTCCTTGGCGGCCACGTTCGTGAGGTGGGCCTCGGTGGCGCCGGACGGCAGCGGCAGCTGCTGCGGCGCCCACTTCTTGCCGTCGGGCGACAGCCACACCGACGGATGGTTGCCCTTGGCGTCGCGGACGCCGCCCACGGCGGCGAAGCCGAACGGGCCGGTCGTGACGTCCAGCATCCAGCGGGGGTCGTTCTTGCCGCCGGTCAGCGCCTTCGGGTCGGCCCCGGTGCCGCGCTCCCAGTTCTTGAGGTCGGACGAGAACCAGGTCACCGCCGACGTCCCCTGGGTGCCGATGACCACGTAGCCGCGCTCGCCGGCCGCCGCCGCGTACGTGACGGGCTGGCCGCTCCGGTCGGCGGCGAAGGCGGCGGCCGAGTCGGCGGCCTGCCAGCCGACGCCGTCCGCCGAGGTGACGACGAGCGGGCGGCGGGCCGCCGCCTGGTCGTAGCCGACCGCGAGCCAGCCCGACGTCCCCGCGGCGACGTCGGTCAGCTGCTGCGAGCCCGGGCGGGTGAACGCCGCGCCGAGCCCCTGCGCGGCCTTCCAGGTGCCGCCGTCCTGGGACGTCCACACGGCGGCGTCGCCGCTCGCGCTCCCGACCGCGACGGCCAGGTTCCCGGTGGCGCTGACGGAGCGGACCGAGTGGTCGGGCCGGACGGCGCCAGGGATTTTTGCGAGGTCGATCGGAACCTCGGTGCCGTTCGCGTCCCAGACGCCGAGCACCGCGTTGGTGTCGCCGCCGCCCGGCTCGCGGCCGACGAGCACCGCCTGGCCGCCCGCCGCCGCCGCGTCCAGGATCTCCCGGCCCGGCTTCGACTCGGCGGTGCCCGCGTTGCGCCAGGTCCGGCCGTCCGCGCTGCGCGCCAGCAGGGTGTCCCCGTCCCGCGCGACGACGGCGGTGAAGCCGTCGCCGTCGACGGCGATCCCGGTGGTGTTGCGGTAGCCGCCCGCGGCCAGGACGCCGGCCTTGGTCCAGGTCCTGCCGTCCTTGGAAAGGAACGCCTGCCCGGCGGGCCTGCCGGACACCGTGATCTCCCGCATCGCCGCGAACCCGGCCGCGCCGCCGCCGATCATCAGCCCGCGGCTGCCCTTCGGCACCGGCACCTCGGAGCCGGCCCAGGTCCGGCCGCCGTCCTGGGAGCGCCACACCTTCCGGTACGGGCCGGGCTTGCGGGAACTGGGCGTCACGAGCGCCTGCAGCAGGATCACGTCGCCGCTCGCGGCGGCCTCGACGAACGACACGCCGGCCTTCTCCACGCGCAGGCCGGTCTGGTCGCCGATCCGCGCCTCCCACCGGCGGCCGTCGGAGGACAGCCACATGGCGCGCTGGGCGTCGCTGAAGTCGCCCTTCCTGGAGTACTCGCCGATCGCCATGAAGCCGCTGCGGGTGCCGACGATGCGGGTCACCCGGTCGTTGGGGCCGAAGACGTCGCCGACGGCGTCGGGCTGCCGCCGCCACTCCCGGCCGTTCTCGCTGGTCCACACGGCGCCGGCGCCGCCCGCGCGGCTGCCGATCGCGACCCAGCCGCGCGGCGAGGCGCCGACCGCCTCGGGCACCCCGCCGGGCGGCGCGACGCCGCCGTCGGTGCTCTGCTGCGGGACGGACTCGAACGTCCGGCCGCCGTCCCCGGAGATCAGGAACAGGCCGCGGGCGTTCTGCGGATCGGTCTCGCCGCCGACCGCGACGACCGTCGAGCCGGACGCCGCGACACCGGTGATCTGCTGGTCGCGGCCGTCGGTGGGCGCCGCGCCGTCGACGGGGAAGACCGCCCCGGCCAGCTTGGCGTCACCGCCGCCCGCGTCCTCCTCGCCCTCGAACAGGCCGGGCACCACGAGCACCGCCGCGGCGACCAGGGCCGCGGCGGCCAGCCCCGCCCCGCCGATGAGGAGCGGCTTCTTGAGGCTCCTGCGCTGCTTGGGCGCGCTCTGCCCCGTCCGCCACGGTTCGTCGATCACCGGTGGCGGCGGCGCCGGGCGGCCGGCGTCCTGCGCGGCCGGGCCCGGGCCGGGGATCTGCTGCGCCCAGGGGAACGGCTCCGCGGCCGGGGGAGCGCTCTGCGCGCCCGGGACCTCCTGCGCGTACGGGAAGGGCTCGGGTGCGGGAGGCGCCGGGGCGCCGGGCACCTCCTGCGCGTACGGGAACGGCTCCGGGGCCGGACGCGGCGGGGCGCTCGGGATCTCCTGCGCGAACGGGAACGGCTCGTGGGCCGGCGGGCTCTGCGAAGGCGGAGGCTGCACGGCGGGGGGCTGCGCGGGAGGGGGCTGCACGGCCGGAGGCTGCGCGGCGGGGGGACGCGGAGCCGGGACCGGCGCGGGCGGTGCGGGCGGTGCCGGCGGCTGCTGCGCGTACGGGAACGGCGGCGGCCCGGGAATGTCGGTGGACGTGGCCGGCGCCGGAGCCACGGGGGCCGCGGGCGCGGGCTTCGCCTCGTTCTCCTGCTCGAACCTGAACTCCAGGACGGTGCGGTCGGCCACCCCGGTCTCGGGGGCTTGCGCCTCCTCGGCGGCGGGCGGTTCCGCCTCAGCCTCCGCGGGCTGTGCCGTCTCCGCAGGAGGTGCCGTCTCCGCGGGCGGTGCCGCCTCGGCAGGGGGTTCCGGGGGCAGGGCCTTCGCCGGTCCGCCGTCGCCGGGGAGCAGCGGCCCGGAGGGACCGCCCTGGCCGTCCAGCCAACGCGGGGGCGGCGGGACCTGAGCGGGCTGCCCGGGGTCGGGACGCTCCGCCTCGTGGTCGTCGTCCGGATTTCCGGTTGGAGTCACGCCGGCTCTCCCCGTATCTGCTCACCCTGAACGTCGCGCTGCGTCGCCGCAGTCGTCAGCGATGATAGCGGCGCATAAGGGACGGAAGTCCTCACCGGCTCCGGCCGGCGGCGGTGCACTTCGCCCCCGCGCAGTGCGTCAGCGCGTACAGCAGGTCGGACAGGTGCCGCCGCCGCTGCTCCGGGAGCGTCCCCGCGATGTTGTTCAGCTCGTGCGGGTCCCGGGTGCGGTCGTAGTACTCCCGCTCGCCGGCCGCGTACTCCACGTAGAGCATGTCGTTCGTGCGGAGCGCGTTGTAGGTCGTCGGCGCGCCGGGCGCGGAGTCCTGCCGGTCGGGGTCCTCCGCGGACGGCGGCGGCTTGACGTGCTCGATGAGCGCCGTCTCGCGCCAGTCCGGCGGCGTGCCGCCGCGCAGGAACGGCACGAGCGACCGGCCGTCGACGGCGGGCGAGGGACGCGCTCCGGCCAGTTCCTGGAAGGTGGGGGAGAGGTCGGTGTTCTGAGCGATCTGCGGGACGGTGCGGCCGGCCGGGACGCCCGGCCCGGTGAAGACGAACGGCACCCGGATGTCGGTGTCGAACGCGGTCATCTTGCCGCCGGCGAGCCGGTGCTCGCCCATGTGGAAGCCGTTGTCGGAGCCGAACACCACGTAGGTCTCGCGGTCGATGCCCAGTTCCTTCAGCGTTGTTCGGATTCGGCCGATCATCTCGTCCACCGCCTGGACCATCCGGACGCGGTCGCGGAAGCCCGCGTCGATCCCGTTGAGTCCGGGCTTGCGCAGCGGAGCGTGCGACCGCAGCCAGGACGGCTTGTCGCGCACGTCCGCCTCGTTGAAGGACGGCGACCGCGGCGCCCGCAGGTCGGCGAACATCCCCGCGTGCCGAGGCGCCGGAATGAACGGCCCGTGCGGCGCGAACGTGGACACCTCGATGAAGAACGGCTTGTCCGAGCCCTGGGACCGCTTGATGAAGTCCACGCCCTTGCCCGCGAGGACGTCGGTCAGGTAGTCCTGCGGCGCGGAACCGTAGTGGACGAGCCGGCCGTTCTCGTTCAGGTTGTAGTTGTACTCGGGGTAGCCGTTGCCGTTGACGTACCACTCGGTCCAGCCCGGCGGCACGTACGGCGTCGTCCCGCCCTGCTTCATGCTCGGCAGGTAGCCGTTCATGTACTTGCCGAGCAGGGCGGTGCGGTACCCGGCCTTCTGGAGGGCCGGGGCGAACGACATCTGCTCGCCGCCGTTCCGCTTGAACACCTCGAAGCCGCCGTCGGGCGGGAAGTTCGTCCGGACCCGGGTGTTGTGCGGGTACTGGCCGGTGAAGATCGTGGCGCGGGACGTGCAGCACAGCGAGTCCGCCACGATGAAGTTGTCGAACGTCAGCCCCTCCCGCTGCATCCGGAGCACCTGCGGCATGTGCGCGACGAGGTTCCAGGAGAGGTCGTCGGTGAGGACGAAGACGATGTTGGGCTTGCGCGCCCCCTGCCCCGCCTTCGCGTCCCCGCCGGTCTTCGCGTCGCCGCCGGGCTGGAGGAAGCACCCGCCGAGGGCGAGGACGGCGATCAGGCACAGGACGGCGGCCGCCCCCCGGTGTCGGATCAACGTCTTCCCCTCCACGATGCGGTCGCCGGGCAAGCGTAACGATTCGGACGCCGTTCCGCGCGTCCGGGCGGTTCGCCGCACCTGCGCCTTGTTGGCATGATGCCGGTGAGATGAGGAGACCGGGCGGGGATCCGCGGGCGCTCGCGCCGCTGGTGCCGCTGGTCGCGGGGGCCGCGATCAGCGGTGTGATCGCGCTGGTCGTCCTGCTGGCCGTCTCCTGCCTGCCCTCCTCCGGCGGGACCTCGCCGGGGCCGGCGCGCGGCTCCGCGCGGCCGCCGCTGCCGAGCCCCGCCGGCTCCCCGGTACCGCTCGACCCGCCCGGTTACTCGCCGGTCAAGCCGGTGATCGACGGCTCGTTCGCCGACCCCACCGTGATCAAGGCCGCGGGGACGTACTTCGCCTACGGCACCAACAACGCGGACGCGGCGGTGCCCGTCGCGACGGCGCCGTCCCCGACCGGGCCCTGGCGGACGTCCGGCGACGCCCTCGCCCGGCTGCCGGCCTGGGCCGCCGAGGGCTGGACCTGGGCGCCCGAGGTCGTCCCGCCGCAGCACGGGTCCGGCCCCTACATCCTGTACTTCTCGGCCCGCCGCAAGGGCGGCGACGCGCAGTGCGTCGGCGTGGCCACGGCCACCGCGCCCGCCGGCCCGTTCGTCCCGGTGGAGGGCGGGCCGCTGGTCTGCCCGCTGGACCTCGGCGGCGCCATCGACCCGGCGTCCTACATCGAGACGGACGGGACGCGCTACCTGCTCTACAAGACCGACGCCCGGGCCACGGCGTCGATCTACCTGGTCAAGCTGAGCCCGGACGGGCTGCGCCGCGCGGCCGAGCCGAAGAAGATCATGGCGCGGGCGCCGGACGAGCCGGTCCTGGTGGAGGCGCCCGACCTCGTCCGGCGCGGGAACCAGTACGTGCTGCTCTACTCGGCGGGCTGGTACTTCCAGTCGAACTACCAGACCCGCTACGCGGTGGCGCCGTCGATCGAGGGGCCGTACCGCAAGGCAGGGCCGATCCAGTCGACCGGGCAGTACGGCGGCGCGGTGCAGGGCCCGGGGAGCGCGGACGTCCTCACCGACGAGACCGGCGACTACCTGGTCTTCCACGGCATCCTCGACTACCACGGCGGCTCCCGCGTCACCCGCGGCATGTACGTCGCCCGCCTCGGCTGGGACGGCGCCCGCCCCGCCGTCCGCGGCGTCCCCGCCCGTTTCGAGGCGGAGCGCGGCCGGCTGAACGGCTGCGCGCCCGCGGCGGCCCGGCCGGGCGCGTCCGGCGGCGTGGCGGTCGGGCCGCTCGTCCGCGCCGACTGCCGGATGGACGTGCCGGTCTTCGCGCCGGTCGCCGGGAAGTACGCGGTCCGGACGCAGTACGCGAACCCCGCGGGGGCCGACGCCGAGATGGAGTTCGCGGTCAACGGGTACGCCGCGACGTCCGTCCGGCTGCGCGCGACACGGGGCTTCGCCTGGACGTCGGTGACGGCGCAGGTCGAGCTGGCCGCCGGATGGAACACGGTGGGTCTGCGCCCGCTCGGCGGCCCGGGCCAGGGACAGGTCGACTACGTCGAGGTGCGGTAGGGGTCCGGCGGGACCTCGACCCCGACCTCCCGGAGGACCGCCGCCGTGGGACGCGGGCGCCCGGTCAGGCCGTCCCTGAGGCCGCGGGCCAGCGCGCGGCGCAGCACCGGCCGGTCCCGGGAGCCCGCGAAGGTGCGGGACCAGCGGCGCAGCGTCGACCCCGCGTACAGGACGCGTTCCGCCGGCGCCAGCCCCCGGCTGCCGGTGAACAGCCAGATCTTGTTGCGGACCTCGTAGTAGAAGCGGTCGCCGGGATCGGCGTCCGCGCCCCCGAACCGCTCCGTGCGGTGGACGGCGACGCTGCGCGGGCAGAGCAGCCCGCGGCGGCCGCGCAGCAGCCGCGTCGTGAACTCGAAGTCGTCGTTCCACAGGAAGTAGTCGGCGACCGGCAGCCCGCGCTCCCGGACCGCGGCGGCGTCCACGAGCACGGACACGAAGGACGCGGAGCGGATCGGCACGCATCCCGCCGCGCCGGCGAGCCGCGATTCGGCGGCCGTCGCGCGGGGCTTCGGGCGGGGCGTGTTCATGGGGTGGGGGCGGCCGTCGGTCCACACGACCCGGCTGGCCACCAGCGCGGGCGGGCCGTCCGCACCGGCCGAGGCCCGCTCGCGCGCGGCGAGCAGCTCGGCGAGGGCGGGCGGCTCGGGGACGGTGTCGTCGTCCATCAGCCAGAGCAGGTCCGCGCCGCCGCTCAGCGCCCGGGCGATCCCGGCGCCGAAGCCGCCGGCCCCGCCCACGTTGCGGGGCAGCGACAGCAGGTCCGCTTCCGGGAAGCGGCCGGCGACCATCGCGGCGGTGCCGTCCGCCGAGGCGTTGTCCACCACGATGGTGCGGTCGGGGGGACGCGTCTGGGCGGCGAGCGCGGCCAGTGCCTCGGCCAGGAGGTCGCACCGGTTGTAGGTGACGACCACGGCGGTCACGGCCGTGTCCGCCTCCGGCTCACCCCCGCCGCTCATCGGCCGCGCCGGCGGGCGGCCCGGCGCGCGGCGCGCCGCAGCGCCGGGGACGGGTCCGCGGCGGCCTCCATGAGCTCGCGCACGTTCTCCCGGATGCCGGCCAGCTCGCCGTGCAGGTGGGCGAGGCCGACGCGCTCCCGCGTCATCGACAGCTCCTCCATCAGGTGCGCCACGACCTCGACGGACGCGGTCGCGATCAGCTCGTCGGGCACCTCGTCCGGGACGAGCCCGGCCGCGGGGGCCGGGGCGTCCGTGAGCTCGGCGAGGTCGCCGACCACGTCGTAGCCGGACGCGCGCAGCGACGCGGCCGTCTCCCGTGTCCGCGCCGCCGCCCACTCGGCGTGCCGGGCGGGCAGGCCCATCGGCGCCCGGTCCGCCGCCGCGCCCCCAGCACCGTTCTCGCCGAGGAAGTACGCGCGGACGACGCGCTCGTAGTCCTCGCCCAGCGCGGGGCCGATCCGCTCGTTCAACCGGCGCAGCAGCTCGGCCTCCACCGCCGTGAGCGGCTCGTCCGCCGGTATCCCTCCGGTGTCGCACACGCCCGCGCCGATCCCGGTCGCGGCGCGGAACCGGTCCCACAGCACGGCGGAGCCGCCGCCGGGCGCGGGCAGCGTGAGCACGTGGATCCGTTCCTTCGGCACGGCGGACTCCCAGGCGGCCAGCACCCGCACCGGGTCGTGCAGCCCCCAGAACATCGCGCCGTACGGTTCGGGCGCCTCGATGCCGAGCGCGACGAGGTCGTCGGCGAACCGCCCGAACGGGACCGTGTGGGCGTGCCGGATCTGCTCCTGCCAGTCGAGGACGAGCTGCCAGCCCAGGCCGCGCGTGGCGAACACCACATGGACGTCGGCCGGCTCCAGCGCGGCCACGGCGCGCTTCACCTGCTCCTCGGTCGCGCCGGCGAGCAGCCCCTGGGAGAACACGACCGCCGGGCCGTCCCAGTCGCGCGCCCGCTCCGCGACCCGCGTCCAGGCACCGTCCCAGGCCGGGTCGCGACGGCCGCCCCAGCTCATCTCGCGCAGGTCCATCACGGCCCCGAAATGCTCCTGCGGCCCGGCGACGGGGTAGCACACGCCGGCGTCGGCGAGCCGCCGCCGGTTGTCCCACAGCACCCGGTGCAGGTACGCCGTGCCCGCGGTGGGCGCACCGACGTGCAGGTAGACGGACTTGCCGGACCTCCGCTCGCTCACCAGCGCGCTCACCTCGTCGTTCTCGTCTCGGCATCGGACGGCGCCGCCGCGCCCCGCCACCGAGGGTAGGCGCCGCGGAGGCGGCGGACGGCCGGGTAGCGGTCCCCGGCGGCCCGGGCGGCGCGCGCGGCGAACGGCGCGGCGTCCCGGGCCATCCGGGCGGTCTCCTCCGCCAGTGCGGCGGCGTCCCGCCGCAGCGGCCCGATCCGGTCGCGGACCGGCATCTCGGCGCCGGGGACGGAGGCCGCGTGCTCGTGCCGCTCCCGGACGCGGGCGAGCAGCGCCGCGACCGCGTCGACGCCCACGTCCGCCATCTCCGCCCAGCGCGGCTCGTCGGGGTCGGGCGCGGGAGGCGTCCCGAGCGCGGGGCCGGACGCGGCCATCGGCATCAGCTCGTACAGGTCGCCGACCACGTGGTAGCCGGCCGCGCGCAGCCCCTCGGCCATCTCGACCGCCCGCTCGGTCGCCCACGGCAGGTGCTCGGCGGGCAGCTCGATCCGGACCGGGGCCGGCCGTCCCGCCAGCACGTGCTGCGCGAGGAAGAGCTTGACCTCGTCGTTGTAGGCGTGCCAGCCGATCCGCTCGCCGAGCGCCGCGTTGAGGCGGAGCAGGAACTGGGTCTCCGTCAGCCCGAGCGACGGGTTGGCGAACGTGCCGGAGAGGTCGTACTCGTCCGGGGCGAGGCCGGTGGCCGCGCAGAAGCGCCGCCACAGCAGGTCACGGGGCGCGCCGGGCGGGGGCAGCGTGACGACATGGACGCGTTCCGGCGGCAGGCCCGCGCCCCAGCGCCGGAGGACCGCGACCGGGTCCTGGAGCCCCCAGAACAGCCGGGCGCTCTCGAACGTCCGCCAGCTGCGCCGCCGGAGGGCGGCCACGAACTCGGTGAACGAGGTGGTGAACCGGTTCTTGACGTCCTCCTGCCAGTGCGCGGGGATCTGCCGGCCGAGGTCGCGGGCGGTGAAGACGAGGTGGACATCGGCGAAACCGAGGTCCGCCATGGCCCGCCGGACGTCCGCGGGGCTCGCCGGGGCGAACAGCTCCTGGGAGATGACCGCGTTCCCGGGCCAGGCGCGGACCTCGTCCACCAGGTCGCGCCAGGCATCGCGCGTCCACGGGTCGGACGCCTCGGGGAAGAACGTCCGGCGCAGGTCGAAAGCGGCTCTGACCTGGGCGGAGAAATCGGCGCCCGGAAAGAGGACGCCGTGCTCGCGCAGCCGGCCGCGGTTCTGCCACAGCACGTCCTGCAGGAACGAGGTGCCGCTCTTCGCCGCTCCGACGTGCAGGTAGACCGCCCGGCGCGGGCCGCCCGCCGTACCGCCCGCGGTACCGCCTTCCGTACCGCCCGGAGTGGGTGCGACCACCGCGATCCTTGGGGAGCCCTGCCTTGGTGCCGATGAAATCCCCGGTATCTTAGCCGCAATCCGTACGTATGGACCGGCCGGTACCGTGGCGCGGCCGAGTCCTCCGCTCCCCCCGCACGGGATGGACACCCCCTGTGATGGACACTGCCTCGTGATGGACACCGCCCTGTGATGGACGCCGCCCTGTGAACGTCGACCTCGTGGTGGCCGGTTCCGGGTTCTTCGGGCTCACGGTCGCCGAACGGTGCGCGGCCGGGCTCGGGCTGCGCGTGCTCGTCCTCGACCGGCGCGGCCACATCGGCGGGAACGCCTACAGCGAGGCCGAGCCGGAGACCGGCATCGAGATCCACCGGTACGGCGCGCACCTGTTCCACACGTCCAACGAACGGGTGTGGGAGTACGCGAACCGGTTCACCGCCTTCACCGGCTACCGGCACCACGTGTACTCCACGTTCAGGGGCAAGGTCTACCCGATGCCGATCAACCTCGGCACGATCTGCGCGTTCTTCGGCCGGGCCTTCAGCCCCGACGAGGCGCGGGCGCTGATCGCCCGGCAGGCCGCGGAGGTGACCGACCCGGCCAACCTGGAGGAGAAGGCGATCTCCCTGATCGGGCGCCCGCTGTACGAGGCGCTCATCCGCGGCTACACGGCCAAGCAGTGGCAGACCGACCCCCGCGACCTGCCCGCGGAGATCATCACGCGGCTGCCCGTCCGGTACACCTTCGACAACCGCTACTTCAACGACGTCCACGAGGGCCTGCCGGTCGACGGCTACACGGCCTGGCTGGAGCGGATGGCCGACCATCCGCGCATCGAGGTCCGGCTCGACACCGACTTCCTCGACCTGCGCGGCGACGCGGTCGGCAACGTGCCGGTCGTCTACACCGGGCCGCTGGACCGCTACTTCGACTACGCCGAAGGCGAGCTCGGCTGGCGGACGCTGGACTTCGAGACGCGGGTCGAGCCCACCGGCGACTTCCAGGGCACCCCGGTCATGAACTACGCCGACGAGGACGTCCCCTACACCCGGATCCACGAGTTCCGGCACTTCCACCCCGAGCGCGCGGACTACCCGCCCGACAAGACGGTGATCATGCGGGAGTACTCGCGGGCGGCCGCGCGCGGCGACGAGCCGTACTACCCCGTCGACACCGCGGCCGACCGGGCCCGGCTGCTCGCCTACCGCGAGCTGGCCAAGGGGGAGCCGGGCGTGCTGTTCGGCGGGCGGCTCGGCACCTACAAGTACCTGGACATGCACATGGCCATCGCCGCGGCGCTCAGCATGGTCGACAACAAACTGCGCCCCCATTTCGAGGACGGGGCGCGTCTCAAGAGCGGAGGTAGGGCCGAATGAGCGCACCCGCCGAGACCGCCGGCCGCGACGCCGGGGCGGCGCCCGCGGACCTGCGCGTCCTGCAGCGCGTCGTGATGCCCGTCGACCGCGACCTCGACGTCCTCAAGCTGTACGTCGAGGGCGAGATCGCCAGGGGCGCCGAGGCGCTCGCCGCCGAGGCCGCGGTCGAGGCCGGCGTCCTGGCCGGCCTCGCCGACAGCGTGGGCCGGCGCAGCGTGGTGGTGCCGGTCGGGCGGCGGGTGTCGTTCGCCACCTACTTCAACGCGTTCCCCGCCGGCTACTGGCGGCGCTGGACGTCGGTGGAGGAGGTGGTCCTGCGCGTCCGCGTCCGCGGCCAGGCGACCGTGATCGTCTACCGGTCCAGCGCCAAGGGGCACATCCAGCGCGTCGACTCCGTGCGCGTCGACTCGGAGACCTCGCGCGAGGAGTCGTTCCGGCTGCCGCTCCGGCCGTTCATCGACGGCGGCTGGTACTGGATGGACGTCCTGGCCGGCGAGGGCGACGCGGTATTGGAACGCGCCGACTGGTGCGCGGTGCGGGACCCGGCGAAGAACGTCCGGCAGGGCCGGGTCAGCCTGGGCATCACCACGTTCAACCGCCCCGGCTTCTGCGTGGCCCAGCTCCTCGCGCTGGCCGACGCCCCCGAGGTCCTCGGCGTGGTGGACGCCGTCTACGTCGTCGACCAGGGCACCGAACGCGTCCGCGACGACGCGGACTTCGCGCGGGCCGCCGCGGCGCTCGGCGACACGCTGCGCGTCATCGAGCAGGGGAACCTCGGCGGGTCCGGCGGGTTCTCCCGGGCCATGGACGAGACGGTCAGGGCGGGTGCGAGCGACTACGTCCTGCTCCTCGACGACGACGTGGTCACCGAGACCGAGGGCATCCTGCGCGGCGTCGCGTTCGCCGACTTCGCCCGCACGCCGACGATCGTCGGCGGGCACATGTTCAACCTGTTCGTCCGCTCGCAGCTGCACGCCTACGGCGAGACCATCGGGCGGTACCGCTGGTGGTGGGAGGAGGCCCCGCACACCAGGCGCGAGCACGACTTCGCGCTTCCGGCGAGCCCGGCCGCCTCCCCGGACGCGCACCCGAAGCAGCAGGCGCGGCCCAGCACCGGGAGCCTGCGCAAGACCAAGTGGCTGCACCGGCGCGTGGACGTCGACTACAACGGCTGGTGGATGTGCCTGATCCCCGTCGACGTCGTGCGCAAGGTCGGCCTGTCCATGCCGATGTTCATCAAGTGGGACGACGCCGAGTACTGCGTCCGCGCGGGCGAGGCGGGCTTCCCGACCGTGAGCCTGCCCGGCATGGCCGCGTGGCACGTCCCCTGGCAGGACAAGGACGACGGCATCGACTGGCAGGCGTACTTCCACGAGCGCAACCGGCTGGTCACCGCGCTGATGCACTCGCCCTACGAGCGCGGCGGCAACCTCGTCAAGGAGAGCTTCATCATCTCGGTGAAGCACGCGCTCGCCATGCAGTACTCCACCGCCGAGCTGATGCTGTCGGCGATCGAGGACGTGCTGAGCGGCCCGGAGCACATGCACGCCGGGATCGCCACCAAGCTGCCCGAGATCATGCGGTTCCGGGCGAACTTCCCGGACGCGCGGAACCGGGCCAGCCACGAGGAGTTCCCGCGGGTGCGGCGGAGCCGGCCGCCCAAGCGGGGACGCGGGTTCAAACCCCCGCGCGGCACGGTGAACGTGCTGGCGAGCGCGATGCTCGGCACCGTCAAGCAGCTGCGCCCGGTGGACCCGGCGGCGCGCGGCAACCCGCAGCTCGCCGTGCCGCACATCGACCGGCACTGGAGCCTGCTGGCGCAGGTCGACAGCGCGCTGGTCTCCTCCGCCGACGGCACCAAGGTGGCCTGGTACCAGCGCGACCCGGAGCGGTTCCGGCGGCTGCTCGCGCGGACGTCGCTGCTTCACGCGCGGCTCACCCGGGAGTGGCCCGAGCTGAGCCGGCGCTACCGGGCGGCGATGGCCGAGATCGCCTCGCCGGAGGCATGGCGCGCCACGTTCGAGGCGGCGAGCCCCGGCCAGGATGACGCGGGCGCCGCTCCCGGCGGCTCCGGCGGCGGTCCCGGGGACGGGCCGGGATGACCGTCACGCCGATCCGCGAGGACACCGGCCTGCGCACACCCGGAGAGGACGGCGGGCTCCGCCGGACGTTCCGCAACAAGTACCTGCTGCGCCTCCTCGTCCGCCGCGAGCTGCGCGCACGCTACAAGGGGTCGCTGCTCGGGCTCGGCTGGTCCTACGTGCGGCCGGCCGTGCACTTCGCCGTGTACTTCTACGTCATCGGCGTCTTCCTCGGCATGGACCGGCAGATCGACGACTTCCCGGTCTACCTGTTCGCGGGCATGGTGCTGATCAATCTGTTCACCGAGATGCTGCACTCGGGCACCCGGTCGGTCACCGGCAACGCGCCGCTCGTCCGGAAGGTGTTCCTGCCCCGGGAACTGTTCCCGACGGCGTCGGCGCTGGTCTCGCTGGTCCACTTCCTGCCCGGCATGCTGATCCTGCTCGGCGGGGCCCTCGCGGCCGGCTGGCGGCCCTCGCTCGCGGGCCTCGGCGCGGCCGTCCTCGGGTTCACGATCATCATCGTCCTCGGGTTCGGCATCGCGCTGCTGTGCGCCGCGGTGAACGTCTTCTTCCGCGACCTGGAGCAGGTCGTCGACATCCTGATGATCGTCATCACCTGGTCAGTGCCGATGATCTACCCGTGGACGCACGTCCGGACCCACGCGCCCGGCTGGGTGCTGGACGTCTACCTCGCCAACCCGCTCGTCAGCGCGGTGTCGCTGTTCCAGCGGGCCTTCTGGTATCCGGGGCAGGGCGGCGGCTTCGCGTTCCCGCCGGACCTGTACGCCCGCGCGGGCATGTCCCTCGCCGTGAGCCTGCTGGTGTTCGTCGCGGGGCACGCGGCGTTCGCCCGCATGCAGACGCGTTTCGCGCAGGAGCTCTAGCCGATGCCCTCTCCCGCCACGCCCCCACCTCCACCCTCATCCACGCCACCCACGCCGTCCAAGCCGTCCATCGTCATCGATCGCGTGACGAAGAACTTCACGCTGCGGCACGCGCGGTCGATCAAGGAGATGAGCGTCCGCGCGCTGCGCCGCCAGCGGCTGTCGGACCGCTTCCGCGCGCTGGACGAGGTGAGCCTCACCATCGACCAGGGCGAGACCGTCGCCCTCATGGGGCTGAACGGGTCGGGGAAGAGCACCCTGCTCAAGCTCATCTCGGGGGTCATGCGGCCGGACGAGGGGTCGGTGCGCGTCCGCGGGCGCGTCGCCGGGCTGATCGACGTGGGCGCCGGGCTGCATCCCGAGCTGACCGGCCGGGAGAACGTGTACCTGAACGGGGCGATCCTCGGCATGTCCCGGGAGGAGATCGCCCGGAAGTTCGACGCGATCGTCGAGTTCTCCGGCGTCGAGCGGTTCCTGGACGACCAGGTGAAGTTCTACTCGTCCGGCATGTTCATGCGGCTGGCGTTCTCGATCGCGGCGCACACCGAGCCGGACGTGTTCCTGATCGACGAGGTGCTGGCCGTCGGCGACCCGCCGTTCCGGGAGAAGTGCCTGGAGCGCATCCGGGAGCTGCGCGGCGAGGGCCGCACCATGGTCGTCGTCGCGCACGACATCAAGATGCTCGTCGACCTCTGCGACCGCGGCATCACGATGCGGCAGGGCCGGCTGATCTTCGACGGGGCGACCGAGGAGGCGGGCCGGCTGGTCCGCGAAGACCGCGCTGCCCGCCGGGCCGCCGCCGCGGCGGCCGCGGCCAGAACTTCCACCACAGCGGGAGATACCGGTGGATAAGGTATCCCGAGCCGCGGCCGGGGCAGCGGCCGCCGCCGGTCCGGAGCCAGGGGAGAGGTACGGCGTTGACCAAGCAGGAAGCCGGGAGCCCGTTGCTCGACAACGTGCGTCGCATCGTCGCCGACAGGGCGTGCTCCGTGCTGTCCCTGGACATCTTCGACACCGTGCTGTGGCGCCGCGTCCCCCGGCCCGCCGACGCGTTCGGCCTGCTCGGCTCCCGGCTGCGGGACGCGGGCCTGTGCCCGCCGTGGGTGACCGACGCGACGTTCCGCCGGATGCGCATCGCGGCTGAGGACGCCGCCCGCCGCGACCGCGGCACCCTCGGCCCCGAAGTCTCGCTGTTCGACATTTGGCGCGCCATGCCGGACGGCGTCTTCGGCCCGGTGCCCCTAGAGCAGCTCGTCGACGCCGAACTGCGGCTGGAACGGGAGCTCACCATCGTCGACCTCGACATCGCCGAGGTCGTGCGGGCGGCGCGCAAGCAGGACATCGAGGTCGTCCTGGTGTCCGACACCTACTTCACCGACGACCAGCTCGCGCGGCTCCTCGACCGCCCCGAGCTGGGCCCGATGGACTCCGTCCGGATCTTCCGTTCCAACCAGCACGGCACCGGCAAGGCGACCGGCCTCTGGGAGATCGTCCTGCGCGACCTCGGCCGCAGCCCCGAGCAGATCGTGCACATCGGCGACCACGAGGTCGCCGACCACGAGGTGCCGTCCGCGCTCGGCGTCCGCACGGTGCACTACCGGCGGCTCGACGACGCCTACCTGGACGTGCTGCGCCGCGAGAAGGAGCCCGTCCAGCCGTTCGGCGACCACGCCCCCGACCTGGACGACCGGTACGGCGACTTCGGCCTCACCAGCCTGCGCGCCAAGGCCGTCCACTCGGGGGTCCCGTTCACCACGTCGGCGCTGGACGTCGCGTGGCGGTACGGCGCCGGCGTGCTCGGCCCGGTCCTGACGGGGTTCGCCGAATGGGCTGCGTGGAAGGCGCACGACGCCGGCACCCGCAGGCTGTGGTGCTCGATGCGCGAGGGCGAACTGCTCTCCCGGCTGATCAACGAGGCCGCGGCGGCACGGGGGTGGGACGTCCACGCCAGGCCCGTCTGGCTGTCCCGGTTCGTGACGTCGCTGGCGGGGCTCGACCCGCACGACACCGGTGCGGTGCACGCCTTCATCCGGTCCGGCTACCGGCTCACCGTCCGGCAGGCGCTGACCGTCCTCGAACTGCAGCCGGGCGACGTGCCGGGCCTCGCCGCCGAGCTGGACACCGTCATCGACAACGGCGACATCGCCGACCGTGTCGCCCGCGCGCTGACCGAGACCCCGCACCTGTGCAACCGGCTCGCGGTGACGGTCACCGCCGCCCGCGAACGCATGCTCAGGTCGCTGCGGGACGCCGGCGCCCTCGACGACCCGGAACTGACCCTCGTCGACCTCGGCTGGGGCGGGACGATCCAGCGGCAGCTCGCCCGCGCCCTGGAGATCGCGCGCATCGACGTCCGGGTGTCCGGCCTGTACCTGGCCACCGACAACCGCTCGGAGCGGGTCGCGCTGGCCGGGCTGCGCGCCGAGGGCTACCTGGCGCAGGCCGGGCACCCCGCGCACGTCGCCGCGACCATCACCCGCAGCCCGGAGATCGTCGAGCAGTGCGTCAACGCGCTGTGCGGCTCGCTGATCGGGTTCTCCCCGGACGGCGAGCCCGTCCTCGGCGACACCCCCGACGCGCCCTCGCAGAACGCCGAACGCCGCACCGTGCAGGACGGCGTCCTCGCCTTCCAGCAGCTGTGGAACCGCTACGTCGCCGCGTCCGGCGGGGACTGGCCGGACCTCGCCCGCCCGCCGGCCGCCCGCGACAGGCTCGCGCGGATCCTCGTGGCCGCGCTGGAGTCGCCCACCGCCGACGAGGCGTCCGTCTTCGGCAACTGGACCCACGAGGACAACTTCGGCTCCACCCTCGTCACGACCCTGCTGCCCGCCGACCTGAAACCCGCCGTCCCGTACCTGTCGCCCGGCGACCTCGGCGACCTGCACATGCGGGACTCGTTCTGGCCCGCGCTCATCGCCGCGTCCGACACCGGGCTCGGCGCCATGGTCCGCGCGATCACGGACGGCGCCATCGACCCGGAGGCGTTCGACCCCGCCGGCGAGCCGTACGAGACGCGGCTGCGGTACCGGACCGCCGACGACCGGTGGCACGAGCCCATCCGCCGCCGCGTCCGGATCAACCACAACGGGCTGTCGTTCGCCCGGATCGACTTCGAGCACCACGACACCGTCGACATCTCCCTGGCGATCCCCGGCCGCCCGGCGATCGTCCGCGTCGACTGGATCGAGGCCAAGGTCATCGCCGGCGGGCGCAGGCGAGAACAGGTGCTGCGCTGGGACAGACCGGAGGACTTCGTCGGCCTGCACTACGCCGACTGCCGGTACCTCGGCGGCAACCTCATGGAGTTCGACACCTCCTACGCGGCGGTATGGCTCCCGCTCGCCCGCCGCGCGGGGACGCCGACGGTGTCGTCCGCGCAGGTCACGATCGCGTTCGCGATGCTGCCGCAGTCGGCGTCCGGGATGGCGCCGCGGATGCCGGTCGACCGGCGGGCCGAGCGGGCCGCCCGCGCGGCGCGGCTCACCGAGCGGATGCGCGAGGAGTACCGGACGGCCGGCGTCAAGGGCGTCGCGGCCGGCGCCAGGCGAGTGGCGAGGAGGAAGCTCGGTGACGACCGCTGACCGCGGAGCCGGGGAGGCCGGGTCCCCCGCGGACCCGCACGCCCAGGCCCGCGCCGCCCGCGAGCAGCCGCTGCTGCTGCACTCGATGTCGGTGTTCCGCGAGCTGTTCGCCGCCGTCTTCGCGTGCCGGGAGATCCGCACGGTGGTCGAGGTCGGGGTGGAGTCCGGGCAGGTCAGCTCGCTGTACGCCGACCTCGGCGCGACCGTGCACTGCGTCGAGCCCGCGCCCGGCGAGGAACTGCGGGCCGTGCTGGCCGCCGACCCGCGGCTGAACCTGGTCGAGGGCCCGTCCCCGGACGTGCTCGGCGACGTGCCGGCGGCCGACCTGTACGTCCTCGACGGGGACCACAACTACGCGGTGGTCCGCCGCGAACTCGCGTGGATCATGGCGAACGCCCCCGACGCGGTGGTCGTCCTCCACGACGTCCTGTGGCCGTGCGGGCGCCGCGACTTCTACTACCAGCCGTCCCCGCTGCCGCCGGAGGACGTCCACCCGGCCACCGCCGACGGGCCGACCGTCTGGCACGACGACGTCACCCCGGCGGGCTTCGTCGGCGACGGCGTCTTCACCGTGGCCGCGCACGCGGGCGGCGAGCGCAACGGCGTCCTCACCGCCGTCGAGGACGCGCTGGCGGAGGCCGCCGACTGGCGGTTCGCCATCGTCCCCGCCGTGTTCGGGTTCGGGATCCTGATCAGGTCGGACGCCCCCGGCGCCGCCGAGATCTTCGACGCGCTGCGGCCGTACACGTCCGCGGAACTGCTCGCCGCGATGGAGAACAACCGGATCGCGCTCTACACCCGCGTCCTGCAACTCCAGTACGAGGCCGAGGCCCGCACCGAGGACGCGAACCGCCTGGCGGAGACCGTCACCGCCCAGCAGCGCGAGATCGCCCGGCTCCGCGCAGAACTCGACCGATCCCGCGCCGAAACCGCGGCCCATCGCCACGATCTGCAGGCGCTGCGTGCGGAACTGGACAAGCCGCCGGCCCCGCAGAGCCAGGACCAGGAGTTGGGTGCGGCCGTGTCGCAACTCGGGCGCGCGCTCTCGGCGCGCATCCGCAAGAACCCGGGAGCCTCCCGATGACCGGGCGGCTCTCCGCCACGCGGCTCCGGGCGATCACGATCCTGGCCTTCTTCGGCTTCTTCGCGGTCGGCGCCGGCTGGGCGATCGCCATGCCGTGGGACGGCGGGCCGGACGAGCAGTCGCACATCACCCGCGCGGCGGGTGTGGTCGGCGGGGACTTCGCCGCGCCGCCCGACTACGTCACCGTTCCGGAGATCTCGCGACCGCTGGCCGGAACCCACCAGACCATCCCGGACGGTGTCGCCCATCCGTCGCCGCCGTGTTTCGCGTTCAAGCCTCAGCAGCCGGCGGACTGCGCACAGGTGAAGTCGGAGACGCCGCACAAGCCGGTGGAGAAGTTCACCGCCGGTGCCGGCCGCTACCAGCCCACGTACTACGCGGTGGTCGGCTGGCCGCTCAAGTGGTGGCCGGGCGAGGGCGGGTTGCTGCTGGCCCGCCTGGTCAGCGCAGCGCTGTCGGCCGCCTTCCTGGCGGCCGCGGTGTACAGCGTGCTGGCCTGGTCCCGGCGCCCGTTCCTGCTGGCCGGGCTACTGATCGCCACCACGCCCATGGCGATGCACCTTGGCGGTGTGATCAACGCGAACGGCCTGGAGATCACGGCGGCGATCGCGATGTGGACGGCGCTGATCCCCCTGGTCCGCGGGGAGGGACCGCCCGACCGGAGGCTGCTGGTCCTGGCCGGCGTCTCGGCGGTGACGGTCGCGTGGACGCGGCCGGACGGGCCCATGACCGTCGCGCTCGCCCTCGTGATCCTGGCGGGCACCGCAGGCCGGCCCCGGCTCGGTACGTTGATCCGCGACCGCGGAGCGTGGATCTTCGGGCTCACCGCGACCGTCGCATGCGGCCTGTCGGCGGTCTGGACACTCGCCATGAAGGCCACGGAACTCGTCCCCGTTCCGGGCGGCGCGGGGCTCGGCGTCACCGATGCCCTGCGGCTGGTGATCGTCGAGCGGACGTCCTTCTACCTGAAGTCGATGATCGGGCAGTTCGGCTGGGTGGACGTGGAGATGCCCGATGCGTACTACGCGATCTGGTTCGCCGCGACCGGCTTCCTCGTCCTCGCCGCGCTGGCGGCCGGGGGCCGCGCCGACCGGCTGCGGCTCGCCGCGGTGGTCGCGGCCGCGTTCGCGCTTCCGCTGTGGATGGACGTCATGGGCGCCGAAGAGAACGGGATGATGGCGCAGGGCCGGTACATCCTGCCGAGCGCGGTCGGCGCCGCGGTCCTCGCCGCGCACATCATCGATGAGCGCAGCCCGTTCGCGTCGAGTTTCGCGCGTTCGGCCACCGGCTGGCTGGCCGTGTTCCTCCTTCCCGCGCAGTTGGTCGGGCTGGCGTACGCGATGGTCCGGTACCAGCACGGGCTCTATGCGCCCGTCCCGGCGGTGAACCCGCTGAACGGCGTCTGGCAGCCGTCCCTCGGCCCGGCCACGGCGCTCGGGACGGCGGCTGCCGGCCTCCTCGCGCTCGGCGCGATGATCTGGCTGGCCACCTCCTCACGGACCGGGGGCATGCCGTCTCTCAGAGAGGGGTCTGCAAATGACGGACTACGTCGCGACCACAGCGATGCACCAGAGCACGTGGGGGACGTTCCTGGAACCTGACCCGGCGCTCGCAGAGGCCGATGACCTCCACGAGGCCCTGCACATCCCGATCCAGGGCGGGCATCACGCGGAGTTCGGCCTCTTCGCGGGCAAGAACGCGGTCTTCGATCGGACGATCGCCAGGATCGAGAGTGTCGACCTGGTGTACGAGGACCAGTGCAGCGCCTACCACTACTTCGACCTCTTCACCCGCGTCGAGCGCTGCCACGGGGAGCTTTCCAGGCTCGTCGACGTCGGCGTCTTCATGGGCGGATCCGCCGCCGTCCTCGCCGGGTGTGTCGAGCCGATGGGACTCGAACTCGACCTGGTCGACGTCAACGACGTCTATCTGAGGTTCACCCATGAGCGGCTGAGGCGTGCTTTTCCCCGGGCCATGACAAGGGTCCGCATGTTCCACGGTGACCTGGCGACCTATGTGGCTTGCGTCCTCACCGGCGAGCCGCAGACGCGCGCGATGGTGCACCATGACGGTGCCCACAACTTCGACCAGGTCGTTAAAGACCTCAGTTCGCTCTTCTACGTCCGAGACCGTGTCCACAGCCTGGCGATCCAGGCCACCCATCTCCGCGGCGACATCGCCTACCTGAACTTCGTGGACGCCGCCGTTCACGCCATGTTCGGGATCGGGGTGAAGTACGAGGCCATGGGCGCCCGGTTCCCGCATGACGCGCCGGTGACGCACCCGAACCAGTGGGACGGCAACTACTTCCTGGCCGACACTCCCGAGGGCATGTACGTCCGGTTCGACAGTGTGGAGTGGAAGTACCCGCATCCGTCGATGGAGCTGGAGACGTTCCTCCCGGTGAAGGCGGACCCCGTCGGCTGATCCCCGTGCGCGCCCCCCCGCATTGGCCGGGTGTGGCCAGGGGCCTGCGTGTGGGTTGTCTGATCTTCGGCGCAGGTGGGCGTTGTGACCGGAATGTCGGGGATAGGGGTGCATCTAGGGAGCTGTTCCCTTGAACGAGAGGCAGTGAGGCGGGAAGGTCTTTACCCTGGGACATGCAGGTAACCGACCGCAGGAAAACCGAACCCGGCAACCCCGAGGCGTTCCCTCCACTCCCGCGACTCCCAGGGGTCTCTCGACGTGACGGACATGGCGAGCGGGTCCGCGATGGCGCGGCTCACACAGGCCGACCGCGTCCACGTGGGCTGGCGCTATGCGCAGGTTCACCCCGATCCGGGGCCGCCTCCGGAGGCGCCCGAGCGGCCCGGCGGGGCACCGCTGCCGCCGCCGGCGCGGCGCCCCGGCGAGCACATGGCCGGCCGCCCGCTGCGGATCGCCGTCGGCGGCACCGTCGTGTTCATCGTCCTGTTCCTGGTGTGCGGGCTGCTCGGCGTGATCCCGTGGGCGTTCGCCGGGGTGGCGCTGCTCGCGTGCCTGGTCGTCCTCGGCATCACGGGCGGCGGGCTGTGGCGGGACGAGCGGGGCGTCCGCGAACGGCTCGCGCAGGAGCGGTCCGAGGACGAGCGGCAGCGCGCCGCGCAGGCGAGGGAGCGCGAGGCCGCCGAGAAGGCGTACGCGAAGGCCCGGGCCGAATGGGAGCGCAGGCAGGCCGCGTACGAAGGGCAGCGCGAGTGGTACCCGGTCGCCGTCCCGCCCGGGGTCGACCGGCTGGACGTGGTCGGCGGCACGCTCGCCGGATGGTCGGCGGCCGTCACCACCATGGGCGCGGCCCGGCTCGCGGTGGGCGCGCGGCTCACCGTCATCGACCTGTCGGAGGGCGCGGTCGCGCACGACCTGCTGCGCCTCGCGGCCGACCGCGGCGACGACCCGCTGGTGTGGGTGCTGCCCGCCGACCTGCCCCGCCTCGACGTGACCCGCGGCCTGAACCGCGAGGCGCTGGCGGACGTCCTATCCCTGGTCGTCAGCGCGGGCGAGGAGGAAGGCGGCACCCGGGACCTGTCGTTCGACAACTCCATCCTGGAGCGGCTCATCGAGGTCCTCGGTCCCGATGCGACGATCCCGCGGATCACGGCTGCGCTGCGCGTCCTCGCCCAGGTCGGCGACCCGCGCGAAGACCTCCGGAAGGGGCTGCTGAGCGACGAGCAACTGGAGCGCATCGCCACCCTCTTCGGGCGCGACGCGACGGACCGGATCGTCGTCCGGCGGGCGTGGGCGCTGGAGGCGCAGCTCCGGAAGCTGGAGAAGCTCGCGACCGAGCCCGTGCGGCTGCCGCCGTCCAGGCTGCATGTGGTGTCGATGGACCGGCGCGCGGGCGTCCTCACCAACCGCATCCTCGGGACGTACGTGACGACCGCCCTCACCCACCGGATCCGGGAGTCCCCGCCGGGCGGACGGTGGGACCACACCCTCTTCCTCTGCGGAGCGGAGAAGCTGCGAGGAGACGTCCTCGATCGCCTCATCGACGCGTGCGAGGCGACCGGAACCGGCCTCGTGCTGATGTACCGGTCGATCCCCGGGCACGTGCGGGAGCGCCTCGGACGGCGGGGCCACGCCGCCGTCGGCTTCATGCGGCTCGGCAACCCCGAGGACGCGCGGGTCGCCGCCGAGCACATCGGCGCCGGGCAGCCGCTCCTCGTCGCGGAGATCACCGACGCGGCCGGGGAGACGCTGTTCGACGTCGCGGGGGAGACCTACGCCAGCACGGTCGCGTTCGCGCGCCCGCGCGGCGACGGCCTCACCGACCCCGTCTGGTCGCCGCTGCCGGCCCCGGCCGCCGACGACTCCGTCCTGGTGGAGGGCATCAGCTCCGCGACGGCCTGGGGCCGGACGGTCGCCGACCGCCGCTCCGACAGGCAGCGCTTCCGTGAACTGCTCGTCGAGCCACCGCAACTGCAGGAGCTTCCGCCGACCGCGATGGTGTTCACGCACTCCGGCGCCAGCGGCCGCCGCACACTGCTCGTGGACGCCAACCCCGGCATCATCACGCTGCCGACCGCGCACTCCATGGAGTTCGAGGAGTATCTCCGGGAGCAGCAGCGAGAACCGCTCCCCGAGGCCGAGGACGACGCCCTAGAGGAGCCGCGCGTCGCCGCAGACCCACCGGAGGTCCCTGCACCCCGCCGCACGGCCCGTCACGCACTGCCCCGAGGCGCGTCGCGCCCGGCTCGGATCGTCCCCCCACTGAGACCCAACGGCAAACACAAGGCCGACCCACCGTCGTCCACCTGATCTCCGTCAACCACATCGCGCGCCGATATAGCGGGTTGATGGGTTGTGTCAAGGTGCAATTATCTGCCCGGGTGGACATGGGCACTTCTGGACACCCAAATCCCTTGATTCTCCGGGTCGGCTCATCTAACCGGATCTGTTCGACGTGGTGAAGATCATCGTTGCGCGGTCGTCGAGTAGCGCAGCGTCATCTTTCAGGCGGTGGCGATTAGGACAAGACGCGCTGCGCGCTCTGTCTGGTTTACCCACTCGTCATGTGATCTGAGTCACGGTCGGTTGGTTGTTGTGGAGGGTCTTCCTGGAAGTTGATCAGCGGGTTACCTTAAGGCGGCTTTAACAACCCTTTATGTGTGGGGGTTCTTTATGGGTCGTCGTCGGGCGGTTGATGGTGCGCGTGGTGCGCGGTTGTCGTTGTGGCGGCGCCCGGTGTGGTCGGCGCGGTTGGCGGCTTTGGTGCTGGTGGCCGGTGTGGTGCAGGCGCCCGGGGCCGTGGCGGGGGCACCGGGTGCGGTGGCGCGTGCGGACGCGCCGAAACCGGCACCGACGGCGGCGGCGACTGAGCGGGAGGCGGTCGCGGCGGCGGCGCGGTCGGGCAGGCCGGTGGAGATCTTGTCGCAGCGGGGTGAGTCGCGGACGGTGCGGGCGCTGCCGAACGGGCGGATCGAGGTCGAGCAGCGGCTGCAGCCCGTGCGGACCCGCCGGGGCGGCAAGTGGGTGGACATCGATACCACGCTGCGCCGCTCGGGCGGTGGGGTGGTGCCGGCGGCGTCCACGGTCGGGCTGGTGTTCTCGGCCGGTGGGGACGGCCCGATGGTCCAGATGACCCGGGCCGGGCACCGGCTGGCGTTGTCGTGGCCGGGACGGTTGCCCGAGCCGGTGCTGGAGGGCGACACCGCGGTGTACGCGGGTGTGGCGGGCCCGGATGTGGACCTGCGGCTCCAGGCCCGCGCGGACGGCTTCTCCCACGTCCTGGTGGTCAAGACGCCGGAGGCGGCCAAGGACCCCCACGTGGCGGAGTTGGCGTTGAAGGTCTCAGCCGACCGCCTCACCGTCCGGCAGGCGCAAAACGGGGTGCTGACCGCGGCCGACAGCGGGTCGGGTGCGGGGGTGTTCGAAGCACCGGCCGCGCGCATGTGGGACTCCTCCCAGGCTGATCCGAAGGCTTCGCGGGCGCGTGCCGCGGACCCGGCTGCCGACCCGTCCGAGGGCCCGGCCGACGGCGCCAAGACCGCCCGGCTGGGGGTGGCGGTCGGCAAGGGCAAGCTCACCCTCACCCCCGACCGTGAACTGCTCACCGCTGCCGATACCCGGTTCCCGGTGTTCATCGACCCGGTGTGGACGACCAGCAAGGCCACCAGCTGGGGCATGGTGTCCTCGGGCTGGCCGGATGAGTCGTACTACAAGTTCGACGGGAAGTCGACCGAGGGTGTGGGCCGCTGCGAGGTGGCCAAGGATCCCAACTGTGTGAAGAACCAGACCAAGCGGCTGTTCTTCCGGATGCCGCTGCCGTCGATCAAGGGCCGCTACATCCAGAACGTGGAGTTCACGGCGTTCGAGACCAGTGCCTACAACTGCAGCAATCCGACGTCGGTGCAGTTGTGGCGGACGACGGCGCTGAAGTCGTATGCGACGTGGAGCAACACCAACACCTCGTCGGTGTGGCTGGAGCATCTGACCTCGCGGGATGTGGCGTACTGCTCCAGGGCGCCGGTGGAGTTCGGCGGGGCCAAGCTGCGCTCGCACGTGCAGAGCGCGGTGAACGCCGGCAACTCGACGATCACGTTCGGGTTGCGGGCCTACAGCGAGTCGACGATGGACTGGTGGAAGCGGTTCGCCGATGACGCCTACCTGAAGGTGCAGTACAACAACCCGCCGCTGCAGCCCGACACCGACACCATGTTCGCCAACCCCGGCACCAAGTGCCTCCCCAGCGGGCAGCAGCAGACCGTCAACGACCTGTCCACGGTGTACGCCTACCTCAAGGATCCCGACACCGAGGACAAGAACAAGGTGCAGGGGCAGTTCACGCTGCACTGGGCCAACAAGGCCGACGGGTCGGACTGGGGCCCCAAGTGGACCTCCTCCCTCACCCCGGCCAAGACGTCGGGGAGCCGCTTCTCGGTCACCCTGCCGTCCACCATCCCGCAGCGCACCAAGATCGGCTGGGGTGTGCGCGCCTGGGACGGCGAGCAATGGGGACCCTGGTCCTACGACGGCGCCCAGACCGGCTGCTACTTCGTCTACGACCCCGCCGTCCCGGCCAAACCCACCATCACGTCCACCGACTATCCGGCCGATGACAGCTGGCATGGCGGGGTCGGCCAGGCGGGCACGTTCACCATCTCCGACTCCGAAGGTGTCGCCGACCGGTACGTCATCACCCTCAACGACGAACCGGCCCGCACGGTGACCACCACGGCCGGCGCGCCTCAGCAGGTGCAGATCGCACCGACCCGCTCGGGCCCCAACGTGCTGACCGTTCAGGCCTTCGCTCCGTCCAACCAGAACGGGTCCACGGTCTCGTACGAGTTCCGCGCCAACACCGGCACCGAGCCAGTGGCTACCTTCACGATGGACGAGGGAGCCGGGTCGACCGAGGTGACCTCGACCGGTCCGGGGCGGCCGGCGTGGCTGCACGGTGGGGCCACGTTGGGCGGGGCGGGCAAGAACGGCACCGCGCTGACACTGGACGGGACGACCGGGTACGCCGAAAGCAGCCTGCCCGCCATCGACACCACCCAAAGCTTCACGGTCTCGGCATGGGCCAAGCCGACTGAGCACCGGCAGGGGGAACTCGTCGCCCAAGCAGGGACCTATCAAAGCGGCTTCGTCCTGGGGATGCACGCCGGTGGCGAGGCCATCTTCGAGTGGCCAACCGTCGACAACAACACCGACGGCACGCCATGGCAGTGGGCGGTAGACGACACCCCGCTTCCGCTGGGGGAGTGGAGTCACCTGGTCGGTGTGTACGACAAGACTGCGGCTCAGATGCGGCTCTATGTCAACGGTGAGCTCCAGGCGACCGGGAACGGCGTCACACCGCTAGCAACGCATGGCCCACTGCAGATTGGCCGAAGCCTCTATAACGGCTTCTTCGTCAACAATTGGCCGGGAGCGATTGACGACGTCCGGGTGTTCGACCAGGCCTTGTCCGGCACCCAGGCCCAGCAGCTCGCCGACGGCACCGTCCCCGCGGGTACGGGTCTGGTGGCGGACTGGAACATGGACGAACCGGCGGGCAACCCCTTGGTCTACAGCTCGGCCGCGCCGTGGAAGGCCACGCTCCACAACGGCGCCACCCTCGGCGCTCCCGGACAGGTGAACACCGCGCTGCAAACGGACAACACCGCACAGCAGTACGCGGCGACCGAGGGACCCGTCGTGAACACCATGCGCAGTTTCGCGGTATCGGCCTGGTTGAAGGCCGACGGCAGCGCTTCCTCGCCTAGCCGCAACTTCACCGCCGTCTCGGCGCGCGGGGAATCCAAGAGTGCGTTCTACCTGAAGTATGTGGAGGCAACAGGCCGGTGGGTGTTCGCTCGAACCGCGCAGGACAGTGATGATCCGGGCTGGTATCAGGCCACATCGAAGGATCTAGCGCAGACCGATGAGTGGACGCACGTCGTCGGGGTGTACGACGACATCTCCAAACGCCTGCGGATCTACGTCAACGGTGTACGCGGCACCGACAGCGCCGAAGTCACATCCCGCTGGCAGGCCACCGGCGGCCTGGAGATCGGACGCTCCCAGTGGGGCGGCGCCCCGGTCGACCACTGGGCCGGCCAGATCGACGACGTGCAGGTCTACGACCGGATCGTCGGCGACCGCGAAGCCGAGGAGATGGTCACCCAGCACCCGGTCCTCAAGGCCCGGTGGCTGCTCAACTCTGACGGTTCGGGTGAGACCAAGGACGGTGCGGGGCCGGGTCTGGTGCTGCACAACGGTGCGTTCATCGATCCGGCGGCCGGGTTCAAGGGCTGGGCGTCGGCGGCGGGGCTGAAGCTGGATCCGGCGGTGAAGGCGTTCGCCGAGACGACCGGTCCGGTGGTGGCGACCAACGAGAGCTTCACGGTCGCCGGGTGGGTGCGCAACGACGGGCGGCCGCTGGCGCCGGCGACGGTGTTCTCCCAGCCGGGCGCGGCGACCAATGCGTTCGCGCTGCGCTACGTCCCCGGCGACGACCCCGAGGAGCAGGGCGTCTGGCAGGTCGTGATGCACAACTCCGATGAGGGGTCGGCGACCGGGTTGACGGCGTCGCATTCGGGGTTCGTGGTGCAGGACTGGTCGCATGTGGCGGTGGTGTACGACGCGTTGCGCGACCGGGTCAGCCTGTATGTGGACGGGCAGTTGGAGCAGACCGCCGACAGCGTGTCCCAGCAGGACCAGGTGATCGGGTTCGAGGCGGCGGGCAACGGCGGGCTGCAGGTCGGCCGGACCAAGTTCGGCGCCGCCGACGGCACCGAGTACTGGACCGACGCCCTCGACGACATCTGGGCCTACCAGGGCGCACTGACCACCGAACAGATCCAGATGCTGGCCGGTGGAGCCGAACTCCCCACCGACGACGGCCCCTAGCCGCGGCGTCCGCCGCTGCGCCCTGTGCGCAGCGGCGGACCGCCCCTGACCCCCGACCGATTTCTCTTCTGCTGATCGCATGATGCCCCCCGAGCCATGGGGCGGTGGCGATGGAGGACGTCGTGAACGCAGGCCGCAAGAGGCTGGTACTGGGATCGCGCCGGGCCGTGACCGTGGTCGCGGCCGTGGTGGCGATGGCGATGCCGGCCGGGCTGCTGTCGGTGCCGCCGGTGCTGGCCGACCCGCCCCACTCCCATCGCCCCAAGGCGGCCACTCATGAGAAGCCGGTGCCGGGTCACGACCTGAAGGTCCGGCCCCGCAAGACCGCCCCCTCCCAGCCCGGGCCCGCCGCCAAAGCAGCGTGGCCGAAGCCGGGAGCCGCCGAGGTCGCCGTCCCCTCCGACACCAAGGGCTCTGGTGCACGTGCGGGCACGCTCCCCGTGCGGGTGTTGGCGCCGGGTAAGCAGGCCCGCGCAGCGCGGGCCGTGCCGGCGGCGGACCGAGTGCGGGTGCAAGTCCTCGACCGCCAGACCACCCAGCGACTCGGGGTGGACGGTCTGGCCTTCACAGTGGCGCGCACCGATGCCGACGTCCCGGGCCGGGCGAAGGTTCAGCTCGACTACTCCACATTCGCGCAAGCATTCGGCGGTGCCTACGGCGCTCGGTTGCGCCTCACGCAGCTCCCGCAATGTGCCCTGACCACCCCCGACAAGCCCGAGTGCCGCACCGGTGAACCGGTGACGACGGACAACGACGGTGCCTCCAAAACCCTGACCGCCGAAGTGGAGGCCGCCCCGGCCAGTACCACTTCCGCGAACGCGACACTGCTGGTGGCTGCGGCTTCCTCCGACAGTTCTCAGGGCGACTACGGCGCTACGTCACTGGAGGCGTCAGCGACTTGGAGCGCTGGCAGCAGCAGCGGTGACTTCACGTGGTCGTACCCGATGCGGGTGCCGCCCGTCCCCAGTGGCCTGGCGCCGAACGTCGAGCTCTCCTATTCCTCCGGCAGTGTGGACGGCAAGACCGCCAACACCAATGGGCAGCCGTCCTGGGCGGGTGAGGGGTTCTCGCTGTGGCCCGGCTTCATCGAGCGGCGCTACAAGTCGTGTGAAGATGACGATGCACCGAAGGACGAGTACGGCAACTCGCCTGGGGACCGATGCTGGGGTTACGACAACGCGACCGTCACCTGGAACGGCAAGGGCGGAGAGCTGATCAAGGCTTCCGACGGCACGTGGCGAACCGAGGGCGACGACGGAACCAAGTACGAGAAGCTCACCAGCTCGACCAATGGCAACGGTGACGACAATGGCGAGTACTGGAAGGTCACGACTACCGACGGCACCCAGTACTTCTTCGGGCTGAACCGGCTCCCCGGCTGGGAGAGCGGGAAACCCGAGACCAACTCGACGTGGACGACTCCGGTGTTCGGCGACGACGCCGACGAGCCGTGCCACGATTCGTCGTTTGCGGGGTCGTGGTGCCAGCAGGCGTACCGGTGGAACCTGGACTATGTCGTCGACCCGTCCGGCAACGCCATCAACTACACCTACGGCACCGAGACCAACCACTACGGCCGCAACCTCAAGCCCGAGGACGAGACGCCCTACATCCGCGGCGGCTACCTGAAGACGATCTCCTACGGGCTGCGCAAAGACGCGCTGTTCGCCAAGGCGCCGGCACAGGTCGCCTTCACCACCTCCGAGCGCTGCATCCCCGACGACAACTTCGACTGCGACCCCTCCAAGATCGGCAGCAACCCCGACAAGTGGTGGGACGTCCCATGGGACCTCAACTGCAACTCCGGCCAGGAGTGCAAGGACACCCACGGCACCAGCACACCCACCTTCTGGTCCCGTAAGCGGCTGACCAAGGTCACCACACAGATCCTCAAGCCGGACGCGTCCGGGTACCGGCCGGTGGACTCCTGGGCTCTGGACCACCAGTGGAAGATGGCCGACATCGAGCGCGACCTGGTGCTGAAGGAGATCGAGCACACCGGGAACGCCTCGACCGACGGCAGTGCTCCGGTGACGTTGCCGAAGGTGACGTTCAACCACGTCCAGATGGACAACCGGCTGGACAAGACCGGCGACGACATCCTGGCCTACACCCGCTACCGGCTCGGCGCGATCTACGACGAGTCCGGCGGGCAGATCGACATCGCCTACTCCGACCCCGACTGCACCCTGGCCAACCTGCCGACACCCGAGACCAATACCACCCGCTGCATGCCGGTCATCTGGACACCACCGGGCCACGAAGACCCCATCACCGACTGGTTCCACAAATACGTGGTCACCTCCGTCATCCAGACCGACCGCACCGGCCTGGCCCCCGACATGGCCACCAAATACCAATACCTCGGCGGCGCGGCCTGGCACTTCGACGACGATGACGGGCTGACCAAGGAGAAGAACAAGACCTGGTCGCAATGGCGCGGCTACGGCCAGGTCCGCACCCTCACCGGCGACTTCGACAACCCCGCCGCCCAGACCGACACCTACTACCTGCGCGGCATGGACGGCGACCGCAAGAACAAAGACGGCGGTCAGAAGAGCGTCACCGTCTCCGACGGAGAAGGCGGCACCTACACCGACCACGACGCCCTCGCCGGGTTCACCCTCAAGACCGTCCAGTACACCGCCCCCGGCGGCAGCGTCCATAGCAAGACGGTCAACACCCCGTGGCGCACGCAAACCGCCTCCCGCACCCGCTCCTGGGGCACAGTCACGGCGAATGTCGTCGCGGTCGACACGACCCGCACGTGGACGGCCAAGGACGGCGGCGGCTGGACCGAGACCAAAACCGACAACAGCTTCGTGAGTTCCGGTCCGGGCGTTGGCCGAACGACGTCTGTCAACGATCTCGGAGATACCAGTACCAGTAGCGACGACAAGTGCACCCGCACCACCTACGCCGACAACACCGGCGCCTGGATGGTCTCCTACCCGTCCCGGGTCGAAACCGTGTCGGTCGCCTGCACCGCCACCCCGAACCGTCCCGCCCAGGTCGTCTCCGACTCACGGACCTACTACGACAACGGCGCTTACGCTGAGGCCCCGTCCGAGGGCCAGGCGACCAAGGTCGAGAAGCTCTCCGGCTATAACGGAGGCACCCCGCAGTACATCACGCAGGCCACCACCGTCTACGACGACCTCGGTCGCGCAACCGAAGTCAAGGACGCGCTGGGGCAGGCCACCACCACCGCGTACACCGAAACCCAGGGCCTGACCACCCAGACGCGGGTCACCACTCCGCCGGCCACGCCTGGAAACGCATCGACGGCCCTCACAACAAGCCAGCAACTGGATCCTGCCTGGGGGCAGCCGACTCGCACCACCGATGCCAACGGACTGAGCACCGACCTGGTGTACGACGGATTGGGCCGGTTGCGAAAGGTGTGGCTGCCCAACCGCTCCAAGGCCAACGGCCATAAACCCAACCACGAGTTCGAGTACCAGGTGGCCGAGGGACAGATTGTCGCGGTCACCACCAAGGCCCTCACCGCCGGCGGTGGGCAGCGCATCGCCAGGGTCGAGTTGATGGACGGGTGGCTTCGTCCTCGGCAGACCCAAGTGCCCGCCCCGGCCGGACGCCTCATCAGCGACACCTTCTACGACACTCGCGGGCAGGTGGCCAAGTCCTACGCGGCGTACCCGGCCGCAGGCGCTCCCGAGACCGCACTGTTCGGGGTCGGCACTCCCGGCAACGTCGAGACGCAGACCCGCACCGAGTACGACGGCCTGGGCCGCAAGACCATCGAGAAGGCGATGAAGGGGAACGGGTCGCAGCCCGAGCAGGAGCTGTGGCGCACCACCTACTCCTACGGGGGCGGCAACCGCACCTCGGTCACCCCGCCCGGCGGCGGCACTCCCACCGCGCAGATCACCAATGCCCGCGGTCAGGTGGTCGAGCGGCGCCAGTACAAGGCGGCCACCCCGACCGGGGAGTTCGACGCCACCACCTACACCTACACACCGGCCGGGGAGATCGCCTCGGTCACCGACCCGTCCGGAAACACCTTCACCACCACCTACGACCTGCGCGGCCGCAAGACCAAGACCACCGACCCCGACAAGGGCACCACCACCTTCACCTACGACGACCTCGACCGCGTCACCTCCACCACCGACGCACGCGACAAGAAGGTCTTCACCACCTACGACGGTCTGGGCCGCAAAACCGCGACCCACGAAGGCGCCGCAGACGGACCACTGCTCACCTCCTACACCTACGACACGGTCACTGACGGCAAGGGCAAACTCACCAAGTCGGTCCGGCACCACGACGGCGCCCAATACGTCAACGAGATCCGTGGCTACGACGAACTCGGACGCATCGAAGCCGCCACCGTCACCGCCCCCTCCCAGCAGGGGCCGCTGGCAGGGACGTACCTGTTCTCCACCGCCTACAACCTCGACGGCACCGTGCAGAGCAGCGGCCTGCCCGGCGCCGGTGGACTGCCCATCGAGACCGTCGTCAACACCTACGACGCCTGGCAGCGGCCCACCCGCATGGCCAGCGCCAAGGGCACCTACGTCAACGACACGGTCTACACCCCCACCGGCAAGCCCTCGATCATCGAGATGGGCACCGCACCGAAACGGGCCTGGCAGACCTTCGGCTACCAGTACGGCACCCAGCGGCTGGACACCGCCAAGACCTTCCGTGAGGGCATCGACGGCAACGACCGGTACGCCACCTACCACTACACCGACTCCGGCGCCATCACCTCCGTCACCGACGACTCCCGCGACGGCGTCGACAACCAGTGCTTCACCTACGACCACCTCCAGCGCCTCACCCACGCCTGGACGCAGGGCACCACCGACCTGTGCGCCACCCAACCCACCGCCTCACTGATCGGCGGCCCCGCCCCGTACTGGCAGTCCTTCACCTATGACAAGGCCGGCAACCGCACCGGCGAAACCCGCCACGGCATCGCCGGCACCGCCGACACCACCCGCACCTACACCTACGCACCCGCCGGACAGGGCAACCGCCTCACCCAGGTCACCCAGACCGGCCCGGCAGGCAACCGCACCGACACCTACGGCTACGACGCCACCGGCAACACCACGACCGTCCAGACCGCCGATGGCAGTCCCTCCACCGCAACCCAAACCTTCGATTGGGGCACCGAGGGGCAACTGGCCAAGGTCACCGAGAACGGCAACGACGAAACCTACATATACGATGCCGACGGCAACCGCCTCGTCCGCAGAGACCCCGCCGGCACCACCCTCTACCTGCCCGGCGGCACCGAGCTACGCGCTCTGAGCGGCGCCACCACCGCGACCGGCACCCGCTACTACAGCTTTGCCGGACAGACCGTCGCCATGCGCACTTCCAACGGCGCCGTCACCTATCTGTCCGCCGACCACCAGGGCAGCGGTCAGGTGGCCGTCAACGCCACCACCCAGGCCGCCACTGTCCGCCGCTTCACCCCCTTCGGCTCCATCCGCGGCTTCGACGAAGACGCGACCTGGCCCAACGACAAGGGCTTCGTCGGCGGCACCCAGGACCCCACCGGCCTCACCCACCTCGGCGCCCGCGAATACGACCCCGACACCGGCCGCTTCATCTCCGTCGACCCGCTCATGGACCAGGCCGACCCGCAGCAGATGAACGGCTACACCTACGCCAACAACAGCCCCGTCACCAACGCCGACGCCGACGGCAACATGTGCTACCGCACACCCGACGGCACCGAATGCTTCAACGGGGACGGAGTCGACCGACGGCCCACCAAACACGGCTACTCCGTCTATGACCGCAAGGGCAGATGGGTCAGCTCGACCAGTCCCTGAGGAGTGCTGACCCGCCATGGGACGAGCGCCCCGAGCTATCCACGGGGCATGAAGCTCCCACCCGCAACGATGCCGCGAGACGAGCGGCAGATCGCCCTGCGCTCCATCGTCACGCGGATGATGGGAATAGCGAAAACCGCTCCAGAGCTCCAGCGTTACAACCAGGCTAGGAACGCCTTCTGCGCCGAATTCGTAACCGACAGCATCTGTGGCGAGATGGGAGCTCCCAGCTGGCATACACTGCTGGACATTTTCGGAATAATGCCTTACGTCGGACCCGCCGCAGACGGCGCGAATGCCATCTACTACGGGCTGGAGGGCAAGCCGGGCGAAGCGTCCTTCTCCTTGCTGTCCGTGATACCGATTCTCGGAGATATCGCCGGAGCGGGAAAAGTTGGAGTCAAGGGATCGAAGGCACTCAAGGCGGCGCGGTCGCTCGGAATGTGCAGCAGCTTCGTGCCCGGAACGCAAGTGCTCATGGCGGACGGTGCAAAGAAGCGGATCGAGGATGTCAAGGTCGGTGACAAGGTTCTCGCCACCGATCCGGAAACCGGTAGGACCGAAGCGCAGCCCGTACTCGGAACAATCGTCAGTGCGGGCGAAAAGAATCTCATTCAGATCGCTGTCGACGCGGAGGCTCCCGCCCTCGGCTGGATGACCGGTGAAGCATTCGGACCTGCGACTGCGGCACCCCTCGTCCTTCAGAAGTCGAAGAGCGGCGTGCTCATCGCCACCGACAACCACCCCGTCTGGGTCGCCGGCGACGTCAACGCCTGGGTCGAGGCGGGCGATCTCGAACCCGGTATGTGGCTTCGTACCGGTGCCGGAACCTACGTGCAGGTCGCCGCCACTGGAAGGCGGGCCGTCGAACACCAGCGCGTCCATAACCTCACCGTCGCCAACACCCACACGTACTATGTGGCAGCGGACGGTGCGCCGGTCCTCGTGCACAACGCCGATCAGTCGTGCCTGGTGATGTCCTCGATCGTCAGCGAGGATCCCCTCCTGGTCAGGGCCGCGCAGAGGGCGGGCAGGGATCAGACGGTGCAGCGCGAGATGGACAACCTGTTCAGGCAGCTCGCGAATGGGAACATGAACCCGGGGATCGGAACCAGCGCGCTTGAAGGCACCGATGTCTACTATGCGCGCGGCGCGAATGGGGCGCGTCTGTTCTTCAGGAACGTGGAGGGAGGCGTTCAGGTCGTCGGCAAGGCGGATAAGAAGAACGAGCAAAGGGTAATAAACAGGCTGTTGGAGATGTATGGCGAGTAGTCCATTCCATGTGGTTGCCACGGACGACTTCGAAGCTACGTTCATGCTGGGAAGGGATGATGAACCCGACTCGGTGGAGAATGTTGATGTGGAGGTCACGTTCTCGGATGGAACGCGGTGGGGGGCGACCTTCCTCACGGTTCGTGAGATAGAGCGGATCATGGATCGCTGGCGCATGAGCGGGGAGGGGCAGAACGGCACCGTTTTTCGCTGCCCTGACCTAGTGATAGTGCGTGACGGTGGCGTTCGTGCGATCACCGCGGTACTGGAGTCGGCGGTCAGTCAAGACGGGCGTTCCGATCTCCTCACCTATCTGGGCCCGCCGGAGGTCTGATCGGACGGCTGCTTCGGCAAGGCGGTCGGCGGGCGGCCGGGAACTCCACCAGATCGGTGCCGGATTCATGGCCTCCGCGCGCGGCCCGCGCGCTCAGCCGGCTCTTGGCCCTGTTCCTCGGAGGAATCGGCCGGCCCGGTCACTGATCGGGGTGTGAAGGTTTTCGCGGGGCGTTGGCGTGGGGCGGGGTGGGGCGTCAGGATGCTGGGGTGACTTTGCCGCCTGGGATGCCGCCGCTGCCGCCCTATCGAGGGGGGAGCGGGGTTCCGCCGGGTGGGCCGCCGGCGGGGATGCGGGGCGGGCCGCCGGAGCATCAGCCGTTCGTGCTGCCGGGGCCCTGGTACCGGATCCAGGCGATTCCGGCGCCGCAGCGGGACGGGTCGGCGGAGTGGGACTTCGTGAGCGTGCTGCCCGCGGCGCTGTCGGCGGCGCGGCGGGGCAGGCCGTTCGTGGTGGGGTGGTTGTCGGCGGGGGCGGGCGCGCCCCTGGAGCTGATCACCAATGCGGGGCCGATCGGGACGCCGGTACCGGGTGTCGAGACGCACGGGCTGCTGTTCCCCAGCGGGGCGCGGGGGGTGCCCGTCGGGGACGGGTGGCTGCGGCAGGCGGAGCGGATGACGTGGACGCGGTGTCCGGGACGGCTCGCGCCGCAAGGGGCCGCGGGTGGGCCCGGGTTGTTCGAGGCGACGCTCGTGACGTTGATGGAGCGTCCGTTCGGGTGGTTCGTCGTCGCCGATCCGTGCGACGAGCGGATGATCGATGAGGAGATGCGGGAGCTGCACCACGAGCTGCGCATGCTCCGGAGGGGTGAGGACGAGCACGCGCGGCTGGCGGTGGCGCGGGCCGACCAGCGGCTCGCCGAGCTGGACGCGTTCCGCGAGGCCGGGTTGTGGCAGGTCAGGGTGGTGGCGGGGGCGGCGTCGCAGGACGAGCTCGGGCAGATCGCGCCCGTGCTGGTCGGGTCGATGGAGCTCGGGCACCATCCGTACCGGCTGAGGTCGGGGCAGGGGAGCGGGTCGTTCGCCGAGATGCTCAGCCCCGGGATGCCGCCCGTGCCGGTGCGGCCGATGGCGGAGGCGGAGCAGCGGTTCCCGTTCGTCGCCACGGCGGGCGCGCTGGCGGCCTTGGCCGGGCTGCCGCGGCGGGAGGTCCCCGGGCTGCGGGTGCTGGAGGCCGGGTACTTCGACGTCACGTCGGAGACCGAGCCGCAGGGCGGGGAGCCGCAGATCGAGCTGGGCGCCATCCTGGACGGGCAGGATCGAGAGGTCGGACGGTTCGCCGTGCCCCGCTCGACCATCAACCGGCATGTTTTCGTGACGGGCGCCACGGGAGCCGGGAAGTCGCAGACCGTGCGGCATCTGCTGGAGCAGTTGACGCGGGCGGGCATTCCCTGGCTGGCGATCGAGCCGGCGAAGTCGGAGTACGCGGCGATGGCGGGGCGCATTCAGGATCTGGGCGGGCCGGTGACGGTGGTGAATCCGTCCGACCCTGATTCAGTGCCGTTGTCGGTGAATCCACTCGCGCCGGAGCCGGGGTATCCGGTGCAGGCGCATATCGACATGGTGCGGGCGCTGTTCCAGGCCGCGTTCGACGCGGAGGAGCCGTTCCCGCAGATCATGGCGCAGGCGCTTCAGCGGGTGTACGAGAACAACGGGTGGGACGTGGTGACGGGCGCGGGTGTGCCCGGGTCGCTGATCGAGCCCGCGGTTCCGACGTTGGAGCAGTTGCAGAACGCGGCGCTCCAGGTCATCCAGGATGTCGGGTACGGGCGCGAGTTGATGGCCGATGTGCAGGGGTTCGTCGATGTGCGGCTGCGGTCGCTGCGCATCGGGTCCGCTGGGCGGTTCTTCGAGGGCGGGCACCCGGCCGATATCGGCGGGATGCTGCGCGACAACATCGTCCTCGCGATCGAGGACGTCGCGAACGACGAGGACAAGGCGTTCCTCATGGGGACGCTCATCATCCGCATCGTCGAGCATCTGCGGATGCGGGAGCGGAAGCGCGACAGGGCGACGGGGTCGGTGCTGCGGCACGTCATCGTCATCGAGGAGGCGCATCGGCTGCTTCGCAATCGGGGGCCCGAGCGCGGCAGTTCGCACGCGGTGGAGTTGTTCGCCGGGATGCTCGCCGAGATCCGGGCCTATGGCGAGGGCATCATCGTCGCCGAGCAGATTCCGACGAAGCTGGTTCCGGACGTCATCAAGAACACGGCGTTGAAGGTCGTCCACCGGCTGCCGGCGTTCGACGACCGGCATCAGGTCGGCGCGGCGATGAACCTGGACGGCGACCAGTCGCGTGAGGTGGTGTCGCTGCGTCCCGGGGTCGCGGCGGTGTTCGCGGACGGCATGGACCGTCCGCTGCGGGTCCGGGTGCCGCTGGGCGAGGGGCGCGAGGCGGAGCTGCCCGGTCCGCCGCCGCCCGTGGACGGACGGCGCTCCGCGGCCTGCGGCTGCGAATGCCGGTCGGGGCGTGCGTGCACGCTGTTCGAGTTGCGCGAGGCCGACCTCCTCGCCGGCGGGGCCGACTGGGCGTGGCTGCGGCTGTGGGCCGACACGCTCGTGCTGGCGCATGTGGTGAACCGGCCGCTGCCCGCCGTCCCGGCGGAGCTCGGGCGGTCGTGGTCGCGGCTGGCGCCCCGGCTCCGGGAGTGCGCGCTGGCGACCGTCCTCGAACGGGCCGTGACGCGGCGGTCGCGGTCGCTGCGGGCCGGCTACCCGCCGGCGGACCTCACCGCCGCCGCCGCGGACGTCGCCGGGCGGCTCCTCGGCGGTGCCGCGCCCGGTGGGGCGCCCGGCCCGCAGTGGATGATCCCGCAGGTCAAGTGGCTGCACGAGCTGGACCGCCTGTTCCCCTACGGCGGCGGCGCCCCCGACAAGCACGCCCTCGCGCCGCCGCTGGACTACCCGCTCGCCGGGCTCAAGCAGCCGCCGGACGCCAGGCTCGGCCACCGGCTGCGCGCCCTGCGCCGCCACCCGCTGTCGATGGAGCTGGCCCGCAACCGGCCGATCGCGCTCACGGCCCTGTACGGCGACGACGACCAGGCGGGCTTCTACCAGGACCTCTCCGTCGTCGCGATCGGCTTCGACGAGGACGAGCAGATCGACCACGTCGCCCGGACGATGGGCGTCACCGAGTGGCTCGAACCCGTGCTGAGCTGGTTCGAGCGTTTCGTGCACCCCTTCGAGGACCCCTCCGCCGGGCTCTCGTTCCTCGCCCCGGCCCGGGACGCGGAGGAGGCGCCCGAGTCGTGACCAAGTGTGGCCACCCGGCCACAACTGGGCGCTTTCTCACGTGTCAACGGCATGATCCGGATAATTTCGTCCGCATGACCGTGGAGCAGGCGACCCCCGGCGCCGCGCCGCCGTTCTACCACGCGCAGCCCGGCGCGGAGACGTCCCGGCAGCCGATGCAGAACACCACCCGGTACCTGTGCGCCGCCGTCTACCTGGACCGGCGGATCGGGGACCGCGTCATCGCCGAGTTCCTGGACGACGAGAACCGCGCCGTCGTCCCGTCCTACGGGTTCGACGTGGAGCCGGTGGTGCTGCACGCGCTCCGGGCGCGCCGCTACCGGCTCGTCCGCGACCTGGTCCTCTGCGGGATCTGGCTGGCCGCGCTCGTCTTCCTGCAACTAGTCGCGGTCGGGTACTTCTTCGTCCTGCTGGTGCTGGCCGGCCTGGCGGCGGTCCCGTGGCGGCGGCTCCCCTGGGGGTGGCGGCTGGCCGGGGCGTGGCTCGGTTCCGGGGTCGTCATGTGGGCGGTGTTCGGCGTCCTGTTCGTCCTCGCGGGCGAGCGGTGGGCCGAGGACTCCGGGTTCAGCTCCTACGAACGGGAGCAGACCAAGGGGCCGCTTGAGCTCCTCCAGACGGACCTGCTCGTGCCGAGCCTGATCATCCTCACCCTCGTGCTGGCTCTGACGATCATCGGGCATCTCGCGGCCGTCTACGGGGTGCTGGCGCGCGACCTCGCGCCCGGCTCCACCGCCGCGCCGCCGCGCACGTTCAGCGAGCGCGCGACCCGGGTGCTCGCCCGCGTCCGGTCCGCGCAGCGCGGCAACGTGACGCTGCACTCGGGGACGAACCCGTTCATCGGCGCGGGCGACCTCACCTCGCCGTGGGCGCGGGCCTGGTCGATCGTCCTCGAACTGGACCGGCCCGCGACCGGCCCCGTCGACCTCACGAAGGGCGCCAAGGGCGAGGACGGCGCTCCGCCGCGCGTCGATCCGATGACCATGCACCTGCGGGTCCGGGAGCGGCTGCACGCCATGCGGGACGAGCGGCCGCCCGGCCGCGCGGGAGACGCCGAGCCGCTGCCGCCGAACGAGCGGATCACCGCGCTGCTCACCGGCATGCACATCGCCGGACGCGGGGAGAGCGTGCGGCGCACCCGTCCCGCCGACCCGACGAACGCGATCACGCTGCCGCCGCATCCGCTGATCGACCCGGCGAACGGCTGCCCGTTCTCGATGGCGACGCCGGAGGCCGCCGAGGCGCTCATCCGGCATCCGCAGTCGCACATCCGCTGCTTCCAGCGCGTCACCGTCGGCGCCCACGGGCAGGCGGTGCTCGGCCGGGACGGGCGGATCGTCGCCCCCGCCGAGGAGCAGGACATCTCCCTCACGGCCTTCGTGTACCTGGCCGTCGAGGGCCGGATGCTGTACGGGCACTTCGCGGCGACCGTGCTGCCGCCCGTCCGGCGCGAGTTCCGCGTCGTCGACCTGCTGCCCGCCTGGGGCACCGGGGGCCAGGTGCTGCGCGCCTTCGCCCGCGCGCGGCGCGGCATGCTGCGCGCGATGGTGCTGCCCGGCGTCCGGACGGTCGCGGCCTGCTGGGCGATGGCGCGCAGCCTGGTCGTGGCGACGCTCGCGCAGACGTCGGCGCAGCGGCTGGTGCACGACTACGGCGCGCGGGTCAGCGTCCGGGAGCTGTGCGCAGCCGACGCGTTCGACACCTACGTCCAGGAGATGGACGCCGACAAGTACACCCGGCTGATCGAGTGGCGCGTCAACGAGGCGCTGCTCGACTACCTGGGCGACGAGTGCGGCCTCGACGTGTCGGCCTACCGGGCGCAGGCCGGCGTCATCATGAACGAGGGCGTCATCATGACCGGCGGCACCGTCAACGGGCAGGTCGCCGCGGGCGGCCGCGTCGACCAGCGGCAGGGCGGCGGCGCCCGCCGCGGCAACCCCTGACCTTCCAGTGGAGGCGGCATGAGCGAGCACGGCGACCGGGGCATCAGGATCGGCGGCAACGCCAACGTGTCCGGGCAGGTCGCGTCGGGCGACAACGTCGCGCAGTACCAGCAGGCCGCACCGGCCGGGCGGGCGGCGGACGTCGCGGCCGCGCTCGACCGGCTCGAACGGCTGCTGGCGGCGCACGAGGCCGAACTCGCCGAGCCGGGACGGGCCCGCCGCGACCTCGCCGACGTCCGCGAGGAGGCCGGCTCCGGCGACCCCGACCCCGAGCGCATGGAGGGCGCTCTCGCCCGCCTCGGCCGCCGCGTCGCCGGGGTGGCGGTGCTCGCGGAGGCCGTCGGCGCGCTCGGCGCGGCCTTGGGCGTGGGTGGCTGACGCCCCTGAGCTGGGCTAGATGTCGCTCTCGGTGCGGGCGGGCAGCCCGGCCTGCTCGGCGATCGGCGTCCAGTAGCCGATGAACTCGCTCTTGGCGCTGCTCGCCCGCTGGTTGACGTCCGCGACCTCGCCGTCGGACGGGCAGCCGGGCGCGACGTCGAGGTAGCGCTGGTTCGACTCGGTCGACGCCTCCAGCGCGCGGATCAGCGCGTCCTTCATCTGGGTGCCGTTCTGCATCGCGCCGACCTCCAGCTCGCGGGCCTTCTCCAGCTGGCCGCGCCGCTCTTCGAGGATGCGCTGCAGGCCGCTCGTCGTGCAGCCCTCCTCGACGACCGTGCCGAGCGAGGAGCGGGTCGCGCCCATCGCCTCGAGCAACTCGTTCACGGCGCCGGCCTGCGCGTCGAGGTCGCCGGTGTCGCCCGTCTCGGACACGACGCCCTGCGTCGGCGGCGACGACTCCTGCGGTGCGGACTCCTGCACCGCGGCCGGCGGACGCTCCGGGCCGCTCGACCCGCTCGGCCAGAACACGATGGCGAGCGCCACGCCGAGGAGGACGACGGCTCCGGCCGCGCCCAGGAGGTACGGGAGCCTGCTCCGGCCCGGCGGCGGAGGCGGCTGCCAGATCGGCGGCTCCGCCCACGGCTCGGGGGACAGCTGGGTCGAGTGCTCGTCCGACGGCGGCATCGGGGTCGTGAAGTCGCCCGCGGGCTCCCACGGGGTGGGGCTCTGCCCGGCCCACGGCGGCGGCACCGGGTCGCGGGGGACGGGCACCTCGCCGAACGGGTCGCCGCCGGACGGCTGCCCGAACCCGCCGGACGGCTGCCCGAACCCGCCGGGGGGCTGGCCGAACCCGCCGGGCGGCTGACCGAAGGGGTCGCGGGCCGTGGCGTCGCCGACCGTCGCGTCGTCGTCCGGCGGCAGGGGCGCGTTGCAGCGCATGCACGTCGGGGACGACGACGTGGTGTCGGTCCCGCAGTTCGGACACCGCATGACGGCTCCCTGCCCCCGTGAAAACGATCGGTCACAAGATAACGCGGGACCACCGGGCCGGGGCGGTTCGTCCCCGTTCGAGACCCGGCCGTAACCGGCCGTCACCGATCGTTACACGCGCCTCCAGCTGCGCTGCGGCTGGCCCGTCTTCTTCGCCACCGGGTTCCACAGGACGACGAACTTCTTCTTCGCCGAGGTCGCGCGCCGCTCCTGCGCCGCCCGGCCGGGCACCTGCGCCGCGCTCGGCTTCGGCTTGCCGCGGCACTTGCTCTGGTTCGCCTGCGCCCACCTCAGCAGGACCAGGTCGACCTGGAGGGAGGCGTCCAGCGCCTCCGACAGCGAGCCGCGCAGCCGCTCCCCGTTCGCCAGCTTGTCGACCTTGAGGGCCTTGGTGCGGCCGAGCTGGTCCTGGCGGCGCTGCGCGACCTGCTGGAACCCCTGGATCGCCTGCGGCAGCGTCTTGCACTTGCCGGCCCGGCCGAGCGCCCCGGCGAGGACCCGCCGGGTGGCGACGCTGTCGTCCAGGATCCCGTTCAGTACCGCGGCCTGCTGCTTCGTCTCGGGCGGGATCGTGTTCTTCTGCGCGACCTGCTGGCTGGACGGCGTCGCGGTCGGCGACGTGCTGGCGGACGAGTCGTCACCGGACGGCCATACGACGAACACCACGGCCCCGGCCGCGACCGTGACGAGCGCGGCGACGGCGGCGATGAGCGGCTTGCTCGTCCCGCCGGCCTTCGAGCCGCCCGGGTGCTGGGGCGGGTAGCCGCCGTACTCGGGACCGCCGGGCCCCATCCCGCCCATGGGGGCCATCCCGCCCATGGGCGCCATTCCGGGCTGGCCCATGCCGGGCTGGCCCATCGCGCCCATCTGGCCCATGGCGCCCATCTGGCCCATCGGCGGGGCTCCCATGGGGGCGCCCATGGGAGCGCCGGGGTCCATCCGGGTCTGGTCGAAGTCCCCGCCTCCGAACCCGCCCTGGAAGCCGGGGTTCATGGGCGCGGGCTGCATCGGACCGGGGGCGAGTTGCGTGGCATCCGGGTCCGGGAGGGCGGGCGGCTGCGCGGCGCCGGCCTGCCCGCCCCATACCTGGGTGGCGTCCGCGTCCGGCTCCTGGGGCTTGCGCGGCTGCGCGAACCACGAGTCCGGGACGATCGACTCGGTCGGCTCGGGCGCGTCGGCGAGGCCGAACGGGTTGGAGCCCCCGGCGGCGGGCAGCGCCGGCCTCTCGTTCGCGGGCAGCGCGGGCTGTGCGGACTGCGCCCCGGTGCCCCAGGCGGGCGGCGGCGGGACGGTGCCGTAGGAGCCCGAGTCGTCCTCGTCCGGGTTGAACGTCCAGGCCGCGGTGTCCTCGGGGTCGGCGGGGTCGGCGGCGGGCGGGGCCGCGGCCCGCGGCGGCTCGGGGGCCGTGGCCTGCGGCGACCCGGCGTGCAGACCGGCGTGCGGGGAGCCCGCCGGAGGCGTCGCGGCGTACGGCGAACCGGCCTGCGGCGTCGGGGACGGCGGCATCGCGCCCGGCGGGGCGGAGAAGTCCGGCAGTGCGGGCGGTTGCGGCTCCGGGGCCCAGGACGGCGTGGGCGGCGGCACCATCATCGTCCGGTCGCCGAGCCCGTCGGCGGCGCCGGCCCCGGGGGCCTGGTCCGCGACGGGCGCCGCGAGCGGGACCGCGGGCCCGACCGAGTACACGTCGATCGGCGCCGCGCAGTGCGAACACTTGCCGAGCGTCCCGGGCGTGTCATTGCCGCACGTCGGACACTGCATCGCTCAGACCTCGCATTATCGCCGCTTTGCCACGCTAGCGGTCCTGGCCCGCCGGCCGGGACGGGCACCGCCTCCCCGCGAAACCAGCAGGGCTCCCGACAAAAGTAGTGGGTGCCGCCGTTCTCGGATGCGTGGACGGAAATCTGGCACACCGCAGTCGGAGGTCGCACCGAATCACGACATGTCAGGTCTGGTCAACAATGCCCCGGTTGGTTTACACCATCGCGTGTGATGATGCTCACATTGTGCACGCTCTCGCCGGGGGACGCCCGCGAACCCGCCGGTACGCCCCCAACGCGCCCGGACCGGTGCGTCCAGCGGCTAGGCTCGGAACGGTTTTCCGGCGCATCCAGAGAAGACGGAGTCCATGAGCGATCTTCCGCTGCGTTCGCAGCTGGCCGTCGCGCTCGGTCGTACGGCCGCCAAGATGTCCCGAATGGCGGGCCGCGGGGACGGCTCGGTGATCGGCGGACGGGTCGGCCTCCGCCTCGACCCCGAGCTGCTGACCAGGCTCGCGAAGGACCGCAAGCTCGTCCTCGTCAGCGCCACCAACGGCAAGACGACGACGACCCGGCTGATCACCTCGGCGATGACGCCGCTCGGGGAGGTCGCCACGAACGCGTTCGGCGCGAACATGCCGACGGGCCACGTGTCCGCGCTCGCGTCCGCGCCGTCCGCCCGCTACGGCGTGCTGGAGTGCGACGAGAAGTACGTCCCGATGGTCCTGAAGGAGACCGGGGCGAACCTCGTCGCGCTGATGAACCTGAGCCGCGACCAGATGGACCGGGCCGCCGAGATCTGGCTGCTGGCGGGCAAGTGGCGCCGCGCGCTGGAGGCGTCCCCGACCAGCCATGTCATCGCCAACTGCGACGACCCGCTCGTCACCTGGGGCGCGGCCACCGCCAAGAGCGTGACGTGGGTCGCCGCCGGCCAGCACTGGCGCGAGGACTCCTGGTGCTGCCCCGAGTGCGGCGGCCCCCTCGACCGGCAGGACACCGACGAGGACAGCGACTGGGCCTGCCGCCAGTGCCACTTCCGCCGCCCCCGCCCCGACTGGGCGCTGCGCGGCGACACCGTCACCGGGCCCGACGGCCGGGCGTTCTCGCTCGCCGGGCTGTCGCTGCCGGGCCGCGCGAACCGCTCGAACGCGCTGATCGCGCTCGCGGTCGTCGCCCAGTTCGGCGTCCCGCCCGAGCAGGCCCTCCCGCTGCTGTCGCAGGTCACCTCCGTCGCCGGCCGGTACACGACGGTCGAGCACGAGGGCCGGTCGATCCGGCTGCTGCTGTCGAAGAACCCGGCGGGCTGGCTGGAGGCGTTCGACGTGCTGCAGCCCGCGCCCGGCCCGGTCGCCCTGTCGATCAACGCGCAGGGGCCGGACGGCCGCGACACGTCCTGGCTGTGGGACGTCGACTACCGCATCCTGCGCGGCCGCCCCGTGTGGGTCACCGGCGAGCGCCGCATCGACCTCGCCGCCCGGCTGGAGGCGGCCGACGTGACGTTCACCGTGGTGGACGACATCGACCAGGCGGTCATGGCGGTCCCGCCCGGGCACCTCGACGTGATCGCCAACTACACCGCCTTCCAGAGCATCCGAACGAGGTACGGCCGTGTCGTCTGACCGCATAAAGATCGTCTGGATCTACCCGGACCTGCTCAGCACCTACGGCGACCAGGGCAACACGATCGTCCTGGAGCGGCGCGCGGCGCTGCGCGGCATCCCGACCGAGACCGTGAGCCTGCGCTCGGACGAGCCGGTCCCCGCCGACGGCGACATCTACCTGCTCGGCGGCGGCGAGGACCGCCCGCAGATCCTCGCGGCGCACCGGCTGCGCGGCGACGGCGGCCTCGCGCGCGCCGTCCAGTCCGGCGCGGTGGTCTTCGCCGTCTGCGCCGGCTACCAGCTGCTCGGCCACGAGTTCGGCGGCGAGGAGGGGCAGCCCGTGCCCGGCCTCGGCCTGCTCGACATCCGCTCCGGGCGCGGCGAGCAGCGCGCCGTCGGCGAGATCGTCGGAGACGTGGCGGCCGAGCTGAACGTCCCGCGCATCACCGGCTTCGAGAACCACCAGGGCGTCACGCACCTCGGCCCGAACGCGCAGCCGTTCGCGAAGGTCGTGCACGGCATCGGCAACGGCGACGGCTTCGAGGGCGCCTACAGCGGGCGCGTCCTCGGCACCTACATGCACGGGCCGGCGCTCGTCCGCAACCCGGGCCTCGCCGACCTGCTGCTGCGCTGGGCGGTCGGCCGCGAGCTGCAGCCGCTGGACGACTCCTGGGCGGGCCGCCTCCGCGAGGAGCGCCTGCGCGCCGTCGTCGGCTGACCCTGCCGAGAGCAGATCGGCCGGTTCCGGGCGGTTTTGGGTCTGGTTGGACGGCGGCACCGGTGCCACCGTAGCGATCATGATCTGCTGCCGCCCGAGCCGCCGGGCCCTGCTCCGCTGGAGCGCCATCGCCGCGGGCGCGTCGCTGCTGCCCGGCACCGCGCGGGCGGACGGCGGCGCCGTCCGGCCGGTGAACCTCGAACTGGTCACCGTCACCGAGACGACGGCCGTCCTCACCTGGTACACCGGCGTCCCCGGAACGGACGACGGCCTGGGGCGCATGCGGCCCGCGCCGTCCGACGCGGAGGTGCTCTACGGGACGGACCCGTCCCGCCTGACGTCCGTCGCCCACGGCCCTTCAGGCACGCCCTACCACTATGTGGAACTGACCGGTCTCGAACCGGGACGCACGTACTACTACAAGGCGCGCTCGGCCGGGCAGGACGCGGCGCCGACCTGGCTGGCCTTCGGTACGGCGGCGGGCAGCCCGCAGGGCGACGTGTTCGCGTTCACGACGCCGCAGCCGCCGCCCGGCCGCCACCTCTTCTCCATCGCCCTCTGCAACGACCTGCACCTGGGCGAGACGGTCGCGGGTCTCGTCGGACAGCTCCCGTGGATCAAGGGCATCGAGCAGGTGCCGGGCCATCCGCCCTACCCAGAGGTCATGGCGAAGGCCCTGATCGAGGACGCCCGCAGCCGGGGCGCGTCCTACCTCCTGGCCGCCGGGGACGTCTCCAGCGAAGCGGCCCCCGCCGACCTGCAGAGTGCCAAGAGCATCCTCGACACGTTCGGCACCCTCGGCGGCGACTACCTGGTGGCGCGCGGAAACCACGACCGCGCGCACGCGGGGGAGCCCTACGGCCCCTGCACGCCCGGTTCGTGGCAGGGGAACGACTGCTTCAAGGACGCCTTCTTCCCGTCCGGCCGGACGTACTTCTCGCACGACCTGCGCGGCCTGCGCGTCATCGGCCTCGACACCTACGACAAGCCGGGCGACGGCGGCGACTCCGGCGGGCTCTCCACCGACCAGCGGGCCTGGCTCGAGGCGGAGCTCGCGAAGGAGCCGGACCGGCCGACCCTCGTCTTCGGACACCACCCGCTCTTCACCGAGAACGACCCGCTCGCCATCACCGGCGCCCATTCGCTGGACGCGGGCCAGTCCCTGCGCATCCTGACGGCCTACAACCGCACTCCCGGCGTCTTCCTGCACCATGCCGGGCACACGCACCGCAACCAGCGCTCGACGTTCCCTCTCGCCCCACGGGTCGTCCAGCAGGAGGTGGGGGCCGTGAAGGAGTACCCGGGCGGTTTCACGCTCCTCCGCGTCCACACCGGCGGTTATGCGCTCAACTTCTACAAGACGCGCGGCGACGAGGCGCGGGCCTGGAGCGAACGCAGCCGCCAGGAACTGTCCGGCCAGTGGCCACAGCTCTCCCTGGGGAACCGTCCGGCCGACCGCAACACCGTCGTCACGCGGGACTTCTCCGGCCTCGGCTAGCGGGCCCTGGCCGCGGCTAGTCGACCTTGCGGGCGACGCCCGCGTAGCACCACTGGCGCTCGGCGCCGGGCGGGACGGTCGCGCGCGGGTCGGGGCGCCACAGCGACAGCGTGGTGAGGCCCGGTTCCACCAGGTCGAACCCCTCGAACAGCCGCATCACGTGGTCGCGGCTGCGCAGGGTGATCTGGTAGGTGGCCTTCTCGTACACCGCGCCCGCCTCCCGGACGCGGCTGTCGGCGTCGAAGTCGGCGGTCACGTGCGACACCGCGAGGTAGCTGCCGGGGGCCATGGCGGAGCGGAGCCGCGCCACGATGCCGGGCGGGTCGGCCTCGTCGCCGATGAAGTGCAGCACCGCCAGCATCAGCACCGCGACCGGCCGGTCGAAGTCGATGAGGTCGTTCAGCTCGCGGTCGGCCAGGATGTCGCCGGGGCGCCGGGCGTCGCCCTGGATGACGGTCACCTCCGGCGTGCCGGCCAGCAGCGCCCGCCCGTGCGCGAGGACGACCGGCTCGATGTCGACGTACACGACACGCGCGTCCGGGGCGACCTGGTGCGCGATCTCGTGGACGTTGCCCTGCGTCGGCAGCCCGGAGCCGATGTCGATGAACTGCCGGATCCCGGACTCGGCCAGGAAGCGCACCGCGCGGCGCAGGAAGGCGCGGTTCTCCCGTGCGAGGAACGGGGTGTCCGGCGCGTGCCGGACGACCTCCTCCACGGCCTCCCGGTCGGCGGCGTAGTTGTCCTTGCCGCCGAGCAGGTAGTCGTACATCCGCGGGACGTTCGGCGTCGTCGGATCGACGGTGTCCAGTGTCTTCTCCCCCGTTCTGCCGGAGCCGGACGATTTTCTGCCCGGCATATCGCGAACTATGCACGAACATGTAAGCATTGTGATCAACTCCGTAACAACCGAATCGACCATCCTGACGGCGGGAGAGCGCAAATGCGACGCGACGGAGGCATCCCCTCGCAGATCCCCGGACCGGCCGCGGAAAATGACGGCGCCGCAGCCATCGCGGCGGCCGGCGGGCTGCACAACTACCAGTTGGAACTGCACGCCGAGTACGGGCCGGTGGTGCGGTTCCCGCTGCCCGGCGCGGACGTGGCGGTGTCGGTCGCCGACCCCGTCCTGCTGGAGGCCACCGCGAAGATCGACAAGCGGCCGGAGAAGCTGTTCGAGTTCCTCGCGCCGCTGCAGGAGGCGGGCAACCTGCAGACGATCCCCGCCGAGGAGCACGGCCCGTGGCGGCGGACGATGCTGTCGGTGCTGGCCGGGCGGCCGTCTCACGAGGCGCACTTCGCGCAGTTCACCGCGCTGGCGACCGAGCTCGCCGACCGCTGGGCGGCCGCGGCGGGGCCGGTCGTCCTGCAGCGGGACCTGAGCGCGCTGTCGCTGCGCATGATCTGCCGCTACGCCCTCGGCAGCGGCCTGGACGACGAGGCGTCCGCGGGCCGCGTGGTGGAGGCGTTCGAGACCGTCCTCACCGAGTACATGGGGTCGCCGGGCCCGGCGAGCGCGCAGGCCGAGGAGGCGCTGGCCTTCCTGCGCGGGACCGTCGACGAGGTCCTCGCCGCCCACCGCGAGCGCGGCACCGGCGAGGCCGAGCGCAGCGACCTGATCGCGGCGCTGGCGGCGTCCGGCGAGTCGCCCGCGCGGATCCGCGACACGGTGCTGATGACGATGCTCGCCGCCCACCACACCACCGGCGTCGCGATCTCCTGGACGCTGTACCTGCTGGCGCAGCACCCCGATGTGGCCAAGCGCGTCGCCGACGAGGTGGACGGCGTCCTCGGCGACCGGGCCGCGCCCGACTACGCCGACCTGAAGGCGCTCACCCAGCTGGACATGGCCCTCAAGGAGGCGATGCGCCTCTACCCGCCGGGGCCCTACGGCGCGCGGGAGGCCACCGAGGACGTCGTCCTCGGCGAGTACACGGTGCCCGCCGGGACGACGATCTTCTATCCGTTCTGGGCCGTCCACATGAACCCCGAGTACTGGCCGGACCCGCAGGTCTACGACCCGGAGCGGTTCACCCCGGAGGCGTCCGCAGGGCGTCCGCGGCTCGCCTACATCCCGTTCGGGCTCGGCCCGCGCAGCTGCGAGGGCTCGACGCTGGCGATGGTGGAGGCCGAACTCGTCCTGGCCGTCCTGCTGAAGCGGTTCCAGTTCGAGCTCGCCCCAGGTCAGACGGTCACGCCCATCGAGCGCTTCGTGCTGTGGGCGGCCGACGACATCAAGATGAACCTGACCCCGCGCGAAACGGCGATGTGACCGGCGCCATATTGAATGATCAACCAATTCCGCTCGGGTCGGTAATTGACGTGGTCGGCCATTCGAACCGGTTCAACCGGCGACTTTCCGGCCCCCCGTAAACGGTGGACCCGAGTGACCGGTCACAGCCCGGCATTCGGCCCTCTTCCGGACGGCCGAATGCCGGGAAGGCCGCCGCCGCACCCGCGCCGCCCGCCGCCGATCGTCTCCTCCGGGGTAGTCGCTTTCTCCTAGGTACCTACTATCCAGGGGCTGTTAGCGTCCCCGTCGTCGCGCAAGAGACGCGGCATCGAGGAGACGGGGAGTCGAACATGATCGTGGTGACGGGTGCGACCGGGAACGTCGGACGGCCGCTGGTGCGGGCCCTCGCGGAGGCGGGGGAGCGGGTGACGGCGGTGTCGCGCGGCACGCCGGCGGATCTGCCGGACGGGGCCGCGCACGTGCGCGCCGACCTGTCCCGGCCGGAGACGCTGCGGCCCGCGTTCGACGGTGCCGAGACCCTGTTCCTGCACGACGGCGGCGCCGGCGGCCAGGGCCTCGGCTCGGGGGCCGTCCTGGACGCGGCCCGGGACGCCGGCGTGCGGCGCGTCGTCCTGCTCTCGTCGCAGGGCGTGGCGACCCGGCCGGAGTCGCCCTCGCACGGAGGCGTCATGGCGGCGCGCGAGGAGGCGGTGCGCGGGTCGGGCCTCGCCTGGACGATCCTGCGGCCCGGCGCCTTCGCGTCCAACGCCTGCGGCTGGGCGGAGTCGGTGCGCGCCGAGCGGACCGTCGCCGCGCCGTTCGGCGACGTCGGCATCCCGGTGATCGACCCGGCGGACATCGCGGCGGTCGCGGCCGCCGCCCTGCGCAAGGACGAGCACGCGGGCCGGGTCTACGAGCTGAACGGGCCGGCCGCCGTCACGCCCCGGCAGCAGGCCGCGGCGATCGGCGCGGCCCTCGGCGAGCCGGTCCGGTTCGTGGAGCTGACCCGGGCGCAGGCGCACGAGCGGATGTCGGCGTTCATGCCGGAGCCGGTCGTCGAGACGACGCTGCGGGTCCTCGGCGACCCGAGGCCCGCCGAACTGCGGCTGAGCCCCGACGTCGAGCGCGTCCTCGGCCGGGCGCCCCGCACCTTCGCCGAGTGGGCCCGCGCCAACGTCGCCGCCTTCAGGTAGGGGACGGTGTGGCGCGGCGACCGGAGGCCGGGTCGCCGCGCCACAAGAGCGGTGTTCTGTTCAGGCGCTGCAGGAGACCGTCGGCCACGTCCACGTGCCGTTGGACTGGATGGTCACGCCGAAGTTGTTGCCGTTGCCGTTCGGCCGCGCCGTCATGACCTGGCCGCTGGAGTCCCAGCTCGCGGCGGTGTTCCAGGTCGCGATGATCTTCTCGGGGGACGGGACGTTCATCGTCACGGTCCAGTTGCTGGACCCGGACACCGAGACGTTGAGGTTGTACCGGTCGCTCCACTGCTGCCCGGCCGACAGGGTCGCGGTGCAGCCGCCGGTGCCGCCCCCGCCGCCCCCGCCGTCTCCGCCGCCGGTGCCGCCGACCGTGATGTTGGAGCTGCCGCTGCTCTGGTAACCCTCGGTCGCGAGGATCATGTAGTAGTTGAAGCTGCCCAGGGACATGCCCTTGCTCGCCCAGGCGTCGAAGTGGTTGCCGGTCGTGATGGTCCCGCCGGTCCGCTTCGACTGCCGGACGCTCCAGTACTGCTGGAAGGTCTTCGTGCCCTCGACCGACGGCGCGTTGTACCGCGTCGTCTGGTAGATGTCGTAGGTGCCGCCGTCGCTGGTGACGGTGCCCTTGTACGTCCCGGTGGGCCGGTAGGTGCCCCAGTTGTCGACGATGTAGTACTCGACGAGCGGGTTGGACGTCCAGCCGTAGAGGGCCAGGTAGGCGTTGCCGGACGGGTTGAAGCTGCCCGAGTAGCTCACGCTCCTGCGGCCGCCGTTGCTCCATCCCTTGCCGGCGACGAAGTTGCCGACGTTGCTCCAGTTCATGCGGTAGTTGCCGCCGGAGCCGAGGGTCATGGACGTGGACCCGCCGCCGTCCGTCCAGAAGGAGTAGTAGTAGCCGTTGTTCGTGCCGGTCTGGTTCGTGGTGATGGTCGTGTCGGCGCTGGCGGTGCCGGGCAGGAGCGCCGTGGCCGCCGCCAGCGCCACGGCGCAGGCGCCGATGAGGGGCCTGGTGCGGATGAGGGACGCGGGGCGGCGTCTGCGGGGGAGCCGGGTGGTGTCGCTGATGGGCGCGCTCTTCATGGGGGTGGGTCCTTACTCGTGGACGCGGGCGGGGGCGGCCTCCGTCGATGGCGCCAGTGTTCGTTCGCCCCCTGCGGCATGTCAACAGTTTCGGAAACCTTTCGAAGAAGCCGGTTCCGTTCAGCCCGCCTTTCGCCTGGTCAGCGGATGCCGTCCCGACGAAAGTCCAAATTCCTGGACAGGGCAAACAGAATTGCGATCATCGTCGAGTCATCCGTTCCCGAAACTTTCTGCTCGACAGCTCCAGATTTCGAGCCCCTCGCGGAGACGGTCTCGCGGCCTTGAACTCACCCTGGGACGACCTGGAAGCTAACGCCCGCTCAGAGTCATTCCTTCGAGGGGGCGGTCGGCTGGTCCGGGGTGGTCTGGATGGTCCAGTCGCCTTCCTCCGCCATGACCTGAAGGATGCTTCCCTCCTTCAGGAGGAGGGTCGTTTCGAAGGTCGTGGACGTGGGGTCTCCGAACTCGTCTTTGCTGATCAGCGTCGTCCGGTGCGTGAAGTCGGGCCCGAGGAGGACCACGTCGAAGTCGCCGTCGCCGGAGTGCCGCACCGTGACCCGCGACGTCCCGCCGGTGAAGCGGATCGGTTCGCAGCCTGAGCCTTCGATCTCGGTGGCGAAGCTTCGCAGCTCTTCGCCGGTCGCGGGCCGGACGTCGAGAGTCCAAGGGGAGGAGGTCTGAAAACGCAGGAGGGTCGGGCCTGCCAGCGTGAACGTGGGCCGGTGGCCGATGGCGGCGGTTCGCAGGTGCCTGAAGCCGCTCCCCAGTTCGCTCACCAGGCCGCCGTCCTCGTCCGAATGGGACAGCTCGGCCACGCCCGGACCGCCGGTGTAGAGGACGACGTCGTCCCCCGATCCCTGCGCCCGTGACTCGAACCGGGGCACTCCCGCGCGGTCCAGGAAGGAGAGGGTCCATTCCGCGTCGGACGCGATCCGGATGTACCGGTACTCGTGCAGCCACCTGTGGTGGAACAAGCCCCGGACGACTCCGTCGCCGGTGACCGTGCTCTGGGGCCGGTCCGGCGAGATCTTCCAGCGGCGCATGCCGAATCTGGTCGTGCCCTGCCCGTGGCCCTTCAGCTCGAAGACCGTCTGGGCGGGCAGGTCGGCGGGGATGCGGAGGAGCTTGCCGCCCCTGCCGCGGAACACGTGGAGCGGCGGGCGAGGTCCGCCTCTCGCCGCGATGTCGGCGATGGACGCCTCCTCGGACGACGGAGCCGCGAGCTCGTCGGCGTCGGTCACGGGTTCGCCCAGCCACTGGAGCTCAAGCTCGCGGAGCGCCTGGTAGCCGCGTTCGAGATCATGCTGGACGCGTTCCGCGCGGCCTTCGACCGGCACCTCGGCGGCGGCGCGGTGGGCGTCCAGGGCCTCCTCGTGGAGCCGCGCCATCTCCGGGGTCACGCCGTCCGCGCCGGGGTCGAAGGCGAGGCGGTCGAGCGCCGCGCCCAGCCGCACGACCTCGGCGGACACGATCTCCTCGATGCCCTTCCTGGTGCGCCTGCCCTCCAGGGCGATCGCCGCCGACGCCGGGCCGACCCCGGCCAGCAGGAGGACCGCCACCAGGACGGCGACGGCCGTGCCGGGGAGGGCCCCGACGTGACCGGCGATCCCGCACACCGCGCCGAGCAGCAGCGAGACGGCGATGATCGCCTCCGCCCTGCCGGCCAACCGATCGACCAGGACCCGCACGGCGCCCCCTCCACGATCACCGCATCGTCGCCGTTAGGACGCGGTGTCACCCCGTCCGGTTCACCTGGTCCCGGGTGGCGCCGGAGAGCCGGGCGTAGCCGGTGACGATCGCCTCCAGCTCCGCCGGGTCGATGACGTCCGCGAGGCGGGCGAAGCCGTCGGGGGCGCGGCGCTCGACCTCGTCGATCACGTTCTCCGGGCCGCCCTCGCGGTTGCGGAGGACGACCTCGCGGGTGACGGGCAGGCGTTCGTCCTGGTAGGCGCGCAGGGCCGCGGCGGGGTCGCCGGGGCGGCCGGCCAGGTGGCCGGCGAGGCTGGTGGCGTCCATGATCGCCTGGCCGGCGCCGTTGGAGCCCATCGGGTACATCGGGTGGGCCGCGTCGCCGAGCAGCGTCACGCGCCCGCGCGTCCAGTGGGGGAGCGGGTCGCGGTCGCACATGGGGAACTCAAAGCACTCCGGGGCCGACCCGATGAGGGCGGCGTGGTCGAGGAGCGGGGCGCGGAAGCGGGCGGCGAGCGCGCCGAGGGCCGAGGTGGCGGCGCGGCGGGACCAGTCCTGGCGCTGCGGCGCCGGGTCGCCGGGCCGGCCGGTGCGCTCGCAGATCGCCCAGTTGGTGAGTTTCGTCCCCGGACGCCGGCCCGGCCCGATGGGATAGAGGACGAGTTTGGCCTCGGTGCCGCCCGCGATGACCATGGTGCGTCCGGAGCCGAATTCCGGCCATTCGGCGGCCCCGCGCCACATCATCACGCCATTCCAGAGCGGCGAGCCCTCGTCGGGGAAGAGGATCGCCCGGACGGTCGAGTGGATTCCGTCCGCGGCCACCAGCACATCGCCGTGCGCCGTCGTTTCACCGTCGCGGGTCGTGAAATGGGCGGTGACGCCGTTCTCGTCCTGCTCGAAATCGACCAGCCGATGCCCCGTCCGGACCGCGTCGCCGCCGAGCCGCTCGCAGACGGCCCGGTAAAGCTCGCCTTGGAGGTGCCCTCGATGCAGGCTGATCTGCGGGTAGTCGAATCCGGCCCTCCGTCCGCAGCTCCGGCGCATGATCTCCTGGCCCAGCCGGTGGGTGTAGACCAGCTCGTCGGGCGGGTTCCCCACGGCTTCCAGCCGTTCCAGAAGCCCCAGTTCGGCGAGCTGCTTCACCGCGTTCGGCAGCATGTTGACGCCGACGCCCAGCTCGCGGATCTGCTCGCTCTGCTCGTGGACGACGCAGTCGATCCCTTTATGGTGGAGCCTTAAAGCCGTGACAAGCCCGCCGATTCCGGCACCAACGATGACGACGCGCATCCCAGCTCCCCCGGGGATTCTCGGTGAGTTTCCCCTTGTGAGCCTGCCATCCCGGAGGCGTCACCGAAAGGCGTCCGGACGACTTATGCGGGCGGGAAATCACTGGAGGGAGGCCAGGCCCTTCTGCAGTTCCTCCCTGTTCATCGCCGGCTGGACCTCGATCTTGGCGCCGAGTTCCTGGAACAGCGGCTCGGCGATCGTCGGCAGCGTCGAGCTGTCCTGCATGTCGAAGACCATGGTGCAGGAGCGCGAGCCCTCGCTGGCGCAGAAGTAGACGGCCTCCGGATCGAGCCGGTCGTACAGCGACTGGACGACCTCCGGCAGCCTGCCGTTCTTGATCGCCTCGTTCGAGCGCTCGGTGTCCATCACCGCTCGCAGCATGACGCGCATCGCCCCGCTCCCTCCTCGCGCCCGGGCCGGCCCGGTCCCTGGTCCGCGCTCGCTGGAGCCCGGTGCGTCCCTCCCAATCTCCTGCGCTCGACCTGCGCGGACAACCGTTTGGGCGTCTCGTCCGGGCACATTTGAGGGAGATTCCTGTGGGGCCCGTCAGGCGCGGGAGAAGCGGGCGCCCCAGGCGTGCAGCCGGGTGCGCAGCTCGGGCGGCTCCACGACGTGGATCTCGGCCTCGACCCTGCCCAGCGCGAGGATGGGCCACTCCAGGGAGTCGCCCGTCATGCGGACGCGGCACCGCTCCGCGTCCACCTCGTCGACCGTGCACCACTGGCCGATCAGCTCCCGGACGGCCGCGGCGGGGGCGTCCACCAGGACCTCGATCTTGTAGGGGCGCGGCATCTCCTTCAGGCCGCTGCGGACGAACTCGGCGGCGTCCGCGGCGGGCAGCTCGCGGGGCCGGAACCGGGCGCCGGCCGGCTCGGGGGCGCTCAGGCGGTCCAGCCGGAAGTTGCGCCAGTCGTGCCGGCCCAGGTCGTAGGCGACCAGGTACCAGCGGCGGCCCAGCCGGACGAGTCGGTGCGGCTCGGCCTCCCGGTCGGTCCCGGTCCCGTCGGCGGCGGTGTAGGAGAAGCGGAGGCGCTCGCAGTCCCGGCAGGCGAGCGCGATCACAGTGAGGACGGCCGGGTCGATGCCCTCCTCGGCGGAGCCGTCCCAGGTGGCGGGGACGGTCACCTGGCGCAGCGCGTCCACCTGGCGGCGCAGCCGCGCCGGCATCACCTGCGCCACCTTCGCCAGCACCCGCACCGACGCCTCGGCGATGCCCTCCACCCGCGTCGCCGCCTGCAGCCCCACGGCCAGCGCGACGGCCTCCTCGTCGTCGATCACCAGCGGGGGCAGGGCGGCCCCGGCGGCGAGCTGGTAGCCGCCGTCGACGCCGCGGGACGCCTCGACGGGGTAGCCCAGCTCGCGCAGCCGGTCGACGTCCCGGCGCAGGGTCCGGACGGAGACGCCGAGCCGCTCGGCGAGTTCCGCGCCCGGCCAGTACCGGTGGGTCTGCAGGAGGGACAGCAGCCGCAGGGTCCGGGAGCTCGTGTTCGCCATGTTTCCCAGTCTCCCGCAATTGCGGTCAGAAAGTGGCCGCAATTCTCCCTAGCGTGGTACTCACCGGAACGAACCAACGGAAGGCGGAGGCATGACCATGACCGAGCAGACCCCGACCCCGACCCCGACCACGACCCCGGCCACCGGCGAGCGCGCCGACCTGCTGGCGACGCTGGCCGGCGCCCGCCACTTCCTGCGCTTCACCGTCCGCGACCTCACCGACGAGCAGGCGGGCCTGCGGACGACCGCGAGCGAGCTGTGCCTCGGCGGCCTCATCAAGCACGTCACCTCGGTCGAGCGGAACTGGGCGTCCTTCATCGTGGAGGGCCCGTCCGCCATGGGCGACTTCACCGACATGACCGAGGAGGACTGGCAGCGGCGCGCGGACGAGTTCAAGATGCTGCCCGGCGACACGCTGCAGGGCGTCCTCGACGCCTACGAGGAGGCGGCCCGCCGCACCGACGAGCTCGTGGTGAGCCTGCCCGACCTGGACGCCGTCCAGCCGCTCCCGAAGGCCCCGTGGAACACCGAGACGCACTGGTCGGCCCGCCGCGTCCTCACCCACATCGCCGTCGAGACGGCCCAGCACGCCGGGCACGCCGACATCATCCGCGAGTCCCTCGACGGCGCGAAGAGCATGGGCTGAGCCCGCCCGCCCGGCAGGGGGTCAGCGGTGGGCGGGCTCCTCGTCGCGGGGCTTTTTCTCGCGCCGCTTGCGCAGGGAGCCCGCCTTGGCCTTCTCCTCCGGGTGGGCGTGGACGCGCACGAGGCTGGCGGCCGTCGTGAAGAGCAGGATCGCGAGGATCACGCCCAGCGACAGCGTGGTCGGCACCTTGGGGATGGACGCGTTGACGTCCTCGTGCAGGAACTGCAGGATCAGCTTCGCGCCGATGAACGCCAGGATCACCGACAGGCCGATCGACAGGTACACCAGCCGTTCCAGCAGGCCCTCGATGAGGAAGTAGAGGGCGCGCAGGCCGAGCAGCGCGAACGCGTTGGCGGAGAAGACGAGGAACGGGTCCTTGGTGACGCCGAACACGGCGGGGATGGAGTCCAGCGCGAACAGGACGTCGGTGCTGCCGATCGCGACGAAGACGATCAGCAGCGGCGTCATCACGCGCTGGCCGTTCTCGCGGGCGAGCATCCGCCCGCCGTGGAAGCTCTCGCTCACCGGCAGGATCTTGCGGGCGCGGCGGACGAGGAACGTGTCCTCCACGTCCGGCTCCTCGTTGCGGTGCCGGACGAGCTGCACCGCCGTCCAGATCAGGATCAGCCCGAAGATCAGGAAGGTGAAGGAGAACAGGCTGATCGCGGCGGCGCCGATCGCGATCAGGACGGCCCGCAGCAGCAGCGCGGCGGCGATCCCGAACAGCAGCGTCTTCTGCTGGTACTCGGGCGGCACCGCGAACCGGCCCATGATGATCACGAAGACGAAGAGGTTGTCGACCGACAGGCTCTTCTCGACGAGCCAGCCGGAGAAGTACTCGGTGCCGCCGGTCGGCCCGCCGAGCGCCCACACGGCGAGGCCGAACAGGATCGCGACGCCGATGTAGAACACCGACCAGAAGGTCGCCTCCTTGATGTGCACCGCGTGCGGCCGCCGGACGGCGACGAAGAAGTCGAGGACGAACAACCCGACGATCAGTCCGATCGTCGCGCCCCAGGCCCATAGCGGTACGTCGAGCATCCGGCCGGCCCCTCCTGAACGGGTGTCCGGTGACCTATATCCGTTCTGCGTCGCTTCTACCGCGCCCCAAGCGGCGCCCCAGGCGGACGAACCACTCAGGCGCATCTGAGTAGCTGCGCCGATGCGGTCGAACGCGCTGGAAGGCGAAGCTTCCGGACATGGACACCTCCCGCTGGCGCCCGCCCGCCCTCGCCGCGAAGGCGGCCCTGGCCGCCCTGCTCGCGCTCGCCGTCGCCTTCCCCGAATGGGACCGGTTCGCGGACAAGGCGATGGGCGTCCGCGTGGCCGCCTACCCCGCCGCCGTCATGCTCGTCACCCTCGTCTGGGCGCTGCGCGGCCGGGGCGGGCGCTTCCCGTGGGACGTGGACCTGCTCGTGACGCTCCCGTTCCTGGTGGACGTCGCCGGGAACGCCGCCGACCTCTACGACACCGTCGGCTGGTTCGACGACGCCTGCCACTTCGGGAACTGGGCGCTGCTGAGCGCCGCGGCGGGCGTGGCGCTGCGCCGCTGGGGCGGCCTCAAGCCGTGGGCGATGGCGCTGACCTGCTCGGGGGCCGGCGCCATCGCCGCGATCCTCTGGGAGTTCTTCGAGTACGGCGTCTTCATCCTCGACACCCCGGAGACCGTCACGATCTACCGCGACACGATCGGCGACCTCATGCTCGGCCTCACCGGCGCCACCCTCGCCGGCCTCGCCCTCGCGGTACGGGCCCGCGGCTCAGTAGACGAGGGCCTGGACGCCGTCGAGGGTGATCTCCTCGACGAACGTGGGGGCGCCCGCGATGCGGATGCCGGGCAGGACGTCGTCCGGGCCGATGTCGCGGCGGGCCGCGCACTGGGTGCACAGGGTGACGCGCCCGCTGGTGAGGACGACGGTGAGCAGGTCGTCCAGGCGGGTGGCGTGCGGCAGTGAGAACTCGGCGGCCCGCCCCGGCAGCGCGAACCACGCCGACTCCCCGGTGAGCCACAGCGAGACCGGGACCCCGCTGGCCGCGGCGGCCGCCGCCACCGTGAACGCCTGGTTGCAGCGCTCGGGGGCGTCCGCGCCCGCCGTCACCTTGATCACGAGTGGTCTCGCCATATCGGCACTCTAGTTCCGGACGGTGCCCGTAGCATCGGCGGTGTGGGTGGCATGGTGAACGCGGGGATCCTCGTCCTCGCCCTCGGGCTCATGGCGGTCGCCGCCGTCCTCCTCGTGATCCGGCTCGGCCGGCTGAAGTAGCGCGGACGCGGCGCACCGCCCGGTCGGCCCATGACGTGGACGGCCCGGTCGACGCCGGGAGCGGGACGCGGAGGGCGGCGGGCGCCGCTACGCTCGGTTTCCATGGACGTTCCTGAGCTGCACCCGGACCTTGAGCCCCTGAAGTTCCTGCTCGGCACCTGGGAGGGCGCCGGTGTGGGCGGCTATCCCACGATCGAGTCGTTCAACTTCGGCCAGGAGCTGTCCTTCACCCACATCGGGAAGCCTTTTCTGATCTACGCGAGCCGCACCTGGATGATCGAGCCGGACGGCACGCTCGGGCGTCCGCTGGCGGTGGAGACGGGGTACTGGCGGCCGCGTCCGAACCACCAGGTGGAGGTCACGCTGGCCCACCCGACCGGGATCGTCGAGATCTACGTCGGCGATGTGGCGTTCAACCGCGTGGAGCTGCACACCGACGTGGTGGCGCGCACGGAGTCGGCCAAGGAGGTCACCGCCGGGCACCGCCTGTACGGGCTGATCGGGGAGGACCTCGGCTGGGCGTACGACATGGCGGCCGTGGGCCAGCAGCTCCAGTCGCACCTGTCGGCGCAGCTGAAGAAGGTGTCCTGAGGCCGGGCGAGACCCCCGGGAAATGAACGATCCCCGGACCTTCCCGCCGGGTGGCGGGGTGATGGACAGGACGGGTCCATCGGTCCGGGGACCGGGTAACTGCCTGGTATTCGCCGGTCACCGTCGCGACCGGCTCCACCGCCCAGGGGGCGGCGGTCCGAGGCGGAACGGCGACTAGCGGACAGCCACCTCGCGAGTCCTACAATCAACCATTGCTTGGACCACCTCCTTTCGCGCGTACCCCGCACGTTATGTGAGGGCGCACGGTGAGGCAAACATATTTTCCGAGGGCTGAATCCGGCCCGGGACCGCGCCCGCCGGGCGGGTTCTAGACTCGGTGCATGGTCGAGTCGTGGCAAGAGGAGCTGCGGGCCAAGGGGTACCGGGTCACCCCTCAGCGCCAGCTGGTCCTTGAGGCGGTCACCAACCTGGAGCACGGGACCCCCGAGGAGATCTGCACCGAGGTGCAGCGCACCGCCCGCGGCGTGAACATCTCCACCGTGTACCGGACGCTCGAACTCCTGGAGGAGCTCGGGCTCGTCAAGCACGCCCATCTCGGGCACGGGCCGCCGAACTACCACCTCGCCGCCGAGGCCGAGCACATCCACCTCGTCTGCCGGGGCTGCCACACGGTGGAGGACGTCGACCCGCGCGCCGCCGCCGGGCTGGCGGACGTCCTGCGGCGCGACTTCGGGTTCGAGACCGACGTGCACCACCTCACCGTCTACGGGCGGTGCAAGGAGTGCCGCGCCACATAGGCTGGACGCATGGAGAGCCCGCTGCTGAAGACGCCCGGAGCCGTCGCCGCCGACGCGCCCGACCAGGAGATCGCCGCGCACTACGGCGACCCGTCGAAGGAGCAGCGCGCGCTGGAACGCGGGGCCGCGTTCGTCGACCGGAGCAACCGGGGCGTCCTGAAGGTCACCGGCCCGGACCGGCTGAGCTGGCTGCACAGCCTCCTCAGCCAGCACCTCGACGGGCTGAAGCCGTACGAGCCGACCGAGGCGCTGCTGCTCGACCCCAAGGGCCACATCGAACAGCACCTGTTCGTCATCGACGACGGCGAGACGACCTGGGCGCACGTCGAGCCCGGCGCCGCCGCGCCCCTCGCGGAGTTCCTCGACCGGATGCGGTTCATGCTGCGCGTCGAGGTCGCGGACGTGACCGCCGAGTACATGGTCGTCACCGGCCCGCCGCAGGACGGCGGCCTGTCCTGGCCGGACGTCGCGGGGACGGCGACGCGGATCGTCCCGCGCGGCGAGTTCCCGGAGGGGCTCGAACCGGCGGGCCTCTGGGCGTACGAGGCGCTGCGCATCGCCGAGCACCGGCCCCGGTTCGGGCTCGACACCGACGAGCGGACGATCCCGCACGAGGCCGGCTACGTCGAGACGGCCGTCCACCTGACCAAGGGCTGCTACCGGGGGCAGGAGACGGTGGCACGCGTCCACAACCTCGGGCGGCCGCCGCGCCGCCTGGTGTTCCTGCACCTGGACGGCAGCGTCGACCGGCTGCCCGCGCACGGCGACCCGGTCGAGATCCCGGGCGGGCGCACGATCGGGTTCGTCGGGTCGGCGGCCCGGCACCACGAGCTGGGGCCGGTCGCGCTGGCGACGGTGAAGCGCAACGTCCCGGTGGACGCGGAACTGCTGGCCGGCGGAGTCGCGGCCGCGCAGGAGGTCATCGTGTCACCGGACACCGGCGCGAACGCGCAGATCGCGCTGCGCCGCCGCCCCGCGAAACACGGGTAGCAGCGCGCCCCCCGGGCGAATATCGTCGGACATAGACGATTTCTCACCGGCCGCCGTCCGGGGAAGGTGGATTCCTACCGATGGTCGCGAACCCTGGGAAGCGGGAGCCTCAGGCGGCCAGGCGGGGGACCCGGCGCCGGCCCCGCCGGGAGTCCGCGCTGCTGTGGTGGGCCCTGTTCGCGCTGTTCGCCGGGGCCGCGTGGTGGCTGCACTCGTGGCGCGTCGCGCTGCTCGCGCTCCTGGGCTGGTGCCTGTACCAGTTCATGCTCGTGCCCACCATGTGCCGGGTCCTGAGCCAGCAGGGCGCGGCCTGCACCGAGCGCACCCGGGGGCGGCTGTTCGCCTGCGGCCCCGACCACCAGCGGCTCCGCAACGACGCGCTGTGGCGGCTCGCGGGCCTGCGCAACCCGTTCCAGAAGGAGCCGCACCGGGACGAGGCCGAGACGGGCGTGGTCGTCGTGTCCTCCGACGTCCGCGGACGGCTCACCCCGCCCGACCGCCTGCTGATCCTCCTCGCGGCCGCCGGCACGGTCGTCGTCCTGGTCGGCATGGTGTACGGGTTCCGCTAGACGCGCACGGGCCCGCTAGACGTCCAGGATCAGCGTGATCGGGCCGTCGTTGACCAGCGCGACCTTCATGTCGGCGCCGAACTCGCCCGTCTCGACCTTGGCGCCCAGCCCCCGCAGCTCGTGGACGACGGCGTCCACGAGAGGCTCGGCGACGTTCCCGGGCGCGGCGGCCGTCCACGACGGGCGGCGGCCCTTCCGCGCGTCCCCGTACAGGGTGAATTGGCTCACCACCAGCAGCGGCGTGTTGACGTCCGAGCACGACTTCTCGTCCTCCAGGATCCGCAGCCCCCACAGCTTCGCGGCCAGCTTGCGGGCCTGTTCCGGGCCGTCGTCGTGCGTCACGCCGACGAGCACGAGCAGCCCCGGCCCCTCGATCGCGCCGACGACGCGCCCGTCCACGGACACGCTGGCCTGGCTCACCCTCTGGACTACAGCACGCATGACCATGCATTCTGCCGCCTATGGGAGCAACGACGCTCATCACGGTGGCGCCCACGGGCGCGGAGTCCGCCAAGGCGGACGTTCCGGCCCTGCCCGTCACCCTGGATGAACTGGTCCAGACGGCCAAGGAGTGCGAGGCGGCCGGCGCGGCCGTGATCCACGTGCACATCCGCGACGACGACGCGCGGCCCACGCTCGACCCGTCCCGGTTGCGGGACACGGTGGCGGCGCTGCGGGAGAGCACGGGACTGATCGTGCAACTGTCCACGGGGGGTGCGGTCACCGACCCCTACGAGGACCGCATCCGCGTCCTGGACGCCGAGCCCGACATGTGCTCGCTCACCTGCGGGACGGTCAACTTCGGCGACGACGTCTTCATGAACCCCTGGCCGTTCATGGTGGAGCTGTACCAGCGCACCCAGGAACGCGAGGTCGTCCCGGAGTTCGAGCTGTTCGACCTCGGCCACATCGCGGCGCTGCACAGGCTCCTGGACAAGCACGGCCTCCCCTACGGCGGCCACGTCCACTGCGACCTGGTGATGGGCGTGCCCGGCGGCATGCCCGGCGACGCCCGCACCCTGGTCGCCGCCGTGGAGGCCCTCCCGCCCGGCGCGACCTGGTCGGCCACCGGCATCGGCAGGACGTCGCTGCCCGTCCTCTTCGCCGCCCTTTCGGCCGGCGGCCACCTGCGCGTCGGCATGGAGGACACCGTCACCCTGGCGAAGGGGCAGCCGGTGACGGCGAACGTCCAGCTGGTGGAACGCGCCGCCCAGGCCGCCCGCCTGGCCCAGCGTCCGCCCATGTCCGCCGCGGACGCCCGCGCCCTCCTGAAGACCAGGCCCCGCTGACGCGCGGACGTTCGGCCGGGTCATGCGGGTGCATAATCGCGATCATGGGCGGGTCAGGGCCGGTTCGGTGCGGTGGGCGGGGTAGTTGACCCTGCGTGACCGGGCGGGGACCCGCGGGCTGGAGTGGAGGGTGCGGTGAACGTGAATCCTGTGCTGGTGGAAGTGGAGCGCTCCGGGTTCGTGGAGTCGCGGCACCGGGGGGCGGCGGTCGGGATCGCGGCGGACGGCGCGGTCGCGGTGCGGGCGGGGGAGCCCGAGGCGGCGATCTTCCCGCGGTCGGCCAACAAGCCGATGCAGGCCGTCGCGATGCTGCGGAGCGGGCTCGGCCTGGACGACGAGCTGCTCGCGCTGGCGGCCGGCAGCCACTCCGGGGAGGACTTCCACGTCGAGGGCGCCGAGAAGATCCTCGCCGGCGCCGGGCTGGTCGCCGACGACCTGCGGTGCCCGCAGAGCTGGCCGATCGACCCCGAGGCGCAGCAGGCGGTCGCGCGGCAGGGCGGCGGCCCGTCCCGGATGCGGATGAACTGCTCCGGCAAGCACGCCGCGATGCTGGCGACGTGCGTCGCGGCGGGCTGGCCGAAGGAGACCTACCTCGACCCCGCGCACCCGCTGCAGGAGGCGGTGCGGGAGGTCGTCGAGGAACTGGCCGGGGAGCCGGTCGCCGCCGTCGGCGTGGACGGGTGCGGGGCGCCGCTGTTCGCGGTGTCCACGGTCGGGGTCGCGCGGGCGTTCCGGGCGCTGGTGCTCGCCGCGCCGGGCAGCCCCGAGCGGCGCGTGGCGGACGCGATGCGCACCCACCCGCAGTGGACGTCCGGCACCCGGCGCGAGGAGCGGCAGCTCATGGACGCCGTTCCCGGCCTGCTCGTCAAGTGCGGCGCCGAAGGCGTGGACGCGTTCGCGTACACCGACGGCCGGGCGGGCGCCGTGAAGATCGACGACGGGGCGATGCGCGCGCGGACCCCCGTCACCGTGGCGCTGCTGCGGGCCCTCGGCCTCGACGAGCCGGGCCTGGAGGAGCTGGCCGTGGTCGAGGTTCGGGGCGGGGACGGCGTCGTGGGCGCAGTCCGTCCCGCGCCCGACGTGTTCTAGCCGGAACGCGCCGCGCGGCAGCGTGCCGGGCGGCGCGTCCTAGGCGCGTCCTAGCGGGTCTCGGGCGTGCGCTTGAGCTGCTCGATCTCCTCCTTGAAGACCGTCTGCTCGTAGAGGATGCCGTCCGGCCACACCTTCTTCGGTTCGCGGCCGGGCTGCGGGTTGTCCTTGCGGAACTCCTCCCACTGGCCGTCCCGCGCCGGCGGGTAGCTGTGGGAGAACATCCCCGGCCGGTAGGTGTACATTCCGCCCTGCTCCATGCCGCGGTGGTTCTCCTGGTCGTTCCGGCGGTCGGGATGGATCTTCCGGGACGACGCCGTCCGGGTCATGTAGAGACGGGCGACCGTCAGCACAGTGCCCACCACAATGATGATCCACACCCACCTGAGCGCGACGCTGGGCGTGGCCGTCTCGGCAAGAGTCGCGGCGAGCATCGTGGTCACCTCCCGATGGCGTATCGGCCCCAACACGGGGTCAATTAGGGATGTGTCCGCTGATATGCGAGTTAACCCCCTCGGAAGGCGCGGAAGGGGCACCGACCGTGCGGAGGCGGCCCGCCGCCACCCCGGGCACCGCCATGGCGGCGCACACCGCGAGCACGCCCGCCATCGGAACGCTCCAGCCGCCGGTGGCGTCGTGCAGCGCGCCGAGCGCGAGCGGGCCGAGCGCCGCGATGACGTAGCCGACGCCCTGCGCCATCCCGGACAGCTGCGCCGCGACCTGCGCGTCGTGGGCGCGGAGCCCGATGAACGACAGCGCGGTGGCGAACCCGAGGCCCTGGCCGAAGCCGAGGACCACCGCCCAGCCCCACACCGACCCGATCGGCGCCCACGTCGTCCCGGCGAAGCCGACCAGGGCCAGCACCGCCGTGGCGACCACCAGCGGGCGCTGGTCGCGCGTCCGGCGCGCCAGCACCGGGACGGCCAGCGACCCGATCGCCTGGACCCCCGACGTCAGGGCGAGCACGTAGCCGGCGGCGGCCTCGTCCATCCCGCGGTCCTGGCAGATCGTCGGCAGCCAGCCGAGTACCACGTAGGCGAGCAGCGACTGCAGGCCCATGAACACCGTGACGTGCCAGGCGAGGCCCGACCGCCACACCAGCGCCGTGACGCCGCGCCGGTGCGCCGCGGGCGGCGCCGACCGGGCCGCGTGCGCCGCGCGGCGCGCCCGCGGCACCCACAGCAGCCCGGCCAGCGCGGCGGGGACCGCGAGCAGGCCGAGCGGCAGCCGCCAGCCGGAGTCGAAGGCGTGCTCGACGGGCACCGCGAACCCCGACGACAGCGACGCCCCGGCCGTCACCGCGACCGTGTAGACCGCCGTCACCGTGGTGATCCGGGCGGGATGGTCGCGCTTGATGATGCCCGGCATCGCGATGTTGCCGATGCTGATCGCGATCCCGGCGACCAGCGACCCGGCGAACAGCGCCGCGGAGCCGTCCAGCAGCCGCAGCAGCAGCCCGCCGACCAGCAGCGCCATCGCGCTGACCAGCAGCGTCTCGCCGCGCGGCGCCCGCGGCAGGAACGCCGCGACCAGCCCGTAGGAGCCGAAGAAGACCAGCGGGAGGGTGGTCAGCGCGCCCGCCGCCGTCCCGGACAGCCCGAACTCGTCGCTGATCTCGGTCAGCACCGGGCCGACCGCCGCGATCGCCGGCCGCAGGTTGACCGCCACCAGGACGATCATGAGCAGGGAGCCGGCCAGCCCGGCGCGCCGCGCCGTCACGGGGCCGCCTCGCCGCGCGCGGTCCCCTCGCCGAGCAGGGACTCCAGGACGGTGAGGGTCGGCTCGGCGACGGCCGCCGCGGCCGACGCCGCCGCCTCCGGGTCGCCCGCCGCGATCGCGTCCAGCACGGCGCGGTGCCGGGCCGGGCCCGCCTCGGGGACGTCGTGGTCGAGCCGGATCGCGCGCATCGACTCGTGCAGCCGGTCGATGAAGTACCGCATCGCCTCGATGAGGACCGGGTTCCGGGACGCCTCCGCGACCCCCAGGTGGAACCGCGCGTCGGCGGCGCCGAACGCGTCCGGCTCGGTCGCCTCGTCGCGGGCGCGCAGCAGCAGTTCCAGCCGCTCCAGGTCGGCGGCGGTGCGCCTGCGGGCCGCGAGCCGGGCCGCCTGGACGTCGTAGGCGAGCTGCACCTCGAACACGTCCCGCGCCGACGCCCGCGCGACCCGGCGCAGCAGCGGGCGCGGGTCGGCGCTGCTGCGCACGTACGTCCCGTCGCCGCGCCGCACCTCCAGCACCCCGACGTGCGACAGCGCCCGGATCGCCTCGCGGACGGCCGGACGGCTCACGCCGAGCTGGGCGGCGAGGTCGGTCTCCGCCGGGATCCGCTCGCCGACCGGCCAGGAGCCGGCGCTGACCTGCGCTTGGAGCTGCTCCAGCACGGCGTCCACCGTCGAGCCGCTGGAAACGGGACTCAATCCCACGAACCCTCCCAAGTAAGACGTCAGACATCTTACGTGGGGTGATCAGGGGCGGTCGAGGCCGGCCGGGTCGGCGGGGTCAGCGTCCGCCGAACAGGCGCCGCCGCTTCCGCCTGCGTCCCTTCCGCGGCGGTTCGGGCCGCTGGACGGCCTCCTCCTCGGCGCGGGCCTGCTCGATGTGCTCCATGACCTCGCGATGCGTCACCGACGGCGCGGGGTCGCGGCGCGTCCGCTGGGACGGGCTGCCCTGGATGACCCCGCCCTGGACGGGCCCGCGGTTGGGCAGGCCGCCCATCGTCCTCCGGCTGCGCGGCGGCTTGCGGGACGCGGTGAGGGTGACGACCACCCAGAAGACGACCGCGAGGAAGATGACGGCCGGCCCCACGTAGAAGAACCAGGAGGTCCCGAGGTCGCTGCCGCCGGGCGGGGGGAGCTGGTCTGCCAGGAACATGAGGCGACACCTCCTCGCCCCGGCACCTACCCCGCGTCAGGCGGTTAACCGCCCGTGCCCGCCCGGCGCCCGGTCACAACCCGCGCGACTGCGAGATGGACCCGGAGGTGGCCAGCGTGAACGTGCGCATCGACTCGGCGAACTTCGACAGGTCCCACTCGGCCGGGCCCTCGTACCAGTAGAGGTTGTCGGCGCCCTGCTCGCCCGCGTCCTTGACCGTCTCCGCCCATTTGGGGACGGTGCCGAACACGACCGCGTACGGAAGGAAGCGGGAGAACAGCGCGATCCGCTGCCGGGACGCGACGGCGTCCCCGTCCGGGACGGCGCCGCGCTCCAGGAACGCCCGGAACCCGATCGTGTGCGCGAGCACCGTCGCGCCGCGCGCCGTCTTCGCCGGCATGAACTGGCCGCCATAGGCCAGCGCCGCGCCCGCGATGATCAGCGCGAGGCCGGCGAGGGCCCACTCGGTGGTGAGCGCCAGCGCGACCGTCGCGCCGATGCCGAGCAGCGTCACGAGGATGCCGGCGACCGTCCAGCGGGACCGGACGGTGTCCGGGCGGCGCGCGAACCAGCCCTGCTTCACCACGTCGTCGTACATCGCGGACCTGACCTGCGCCAGCTTCGTCGCGAACGTCCCGCCGAGCTCCGACAGCTTCACCGCGTCGCGGCCCGTCCCGTCGGGGGCGGTGAGCAGCGCGTCCAGCAGGATCCGCTCGTAGGGGAGGAGGTCGACCTGCGGGCGGTCGAGGCGGCGCAGCGTCCAGTCGAGGCGGCCGGTGCGGGCCCGGTCCTCCTCCTCGATCAGCAGGTAGCCGCGCACGGCGAGGTCGACGATCGTCGCGGTCACGTCGATCACGTCGGCCTGCTCGTCGATCAGCGTGCCGATCTGGCCGGGCCGCACCCCGTCCGGCGGCTCGAACTCGGCCCCGGCGACCGGCGCCTGGTCGCCCTCGGCGGCCTTCTTGCCCACGACCCGGGCGTCCCGGCCGCGCAGCAGGTAGAGGGCGGCGACGCCGCCGACCAGCAGCACCAGCAGGCCGGCGAGCACGGAGCCGGTCACGGCGTTGACGGAGAACGCGGTCGCGAGCGTGTGCCGCCGCTCGTAGAGCGCCTTGCCGCCGGTCGTGCCCGCGGGCAGGCCCGCGACGACCGTCAGGTACTCGCCGGGCAGCATGCCCTGCTGGGCGTAGACGCCCTGCGTGTGCGTGTGGTTCGTGTAGTACTGCGTGCAGCCGATCGTGCTGCCGATCGGCCCGGTGAAGCAGTTGACGCTGCGGATCATCGCGCCGCCGTCCACGACGGCCTTGGCCTCGTCCACCGGGACCTTCCAGCCGCCGATCACCGGCCAGCGCAACTCCTCCGCGCCGCCCATCGGGGTGATCGCGCCGCGCAGGTCGTACTCCAGCACCACGGTGCGGTTGCCGTTCAGTGCGCCGGTGCCGCTGACCTTGACGGTCGTGCGCGTCTCGCCCTCGGACGTACTGACCCGCGTCGGCCCGCCGTCGGGGCTGCTCGCCCGCAGGTTGTCCAGCTTGTAGACGCGGTCCTCGCTGAGGCTCTCGTGGACGCGGGTCTGGAACGCCCGCTGGAAGCCCTTCTGCCCGGCGAACCGGTAGACGACCGTCTCCTTCACCTTGACGGTCCCGCCCTTGCCGGCGGTGAGGACGACCTCGTCCTTGAGCACCCGCTCCGCCGGGGCGGCCGTCCCGGCGCCCGGCCCCGCCGCTACGGCGGGGGTGGTCATGACGGGGCTCAGCGCCACGGCCGACACCGCGGCCGACATCGTCAGGACGACTGGCCGGAACCGGAACAACGCCGCAAGAGCAGACATGGCCGCAAATAGTATCGGGAACGCGTGCGATGATTCTGCGCTATGGCAGGTCAATACCCCCCGCCGCCACCATCGTCGCGGCCACCGGCCCCGCCGTACGGCCGTCCCCCTTATGGCGGGCCCCCGCACGGCGTGCCGCCCTACGGTGCGCAGCCGCCGGGCGGCCCGGGGTACGGGCCGGGGTACGGGCAGCCTGCCTACGGGCAGCCGCAGTACCGGTACGTCCCGATGCGCCCGCCGCCGCGCCGCAGCGCGGGCGGGACGATCGCGGGCATCTTCGGCGGGCTGACGGCCCTGGTCGTGCTGGCGATCGTGGTGCTCTCCGTGCTCGGCGGGACGCAGGGCGCGGGCGGAACGGGGACGAGCACCTCGTCCGGCCGCGGCGCCGAGTCGATGTCGCCCAAGGAGAAGGCCACCGACAGCAAGCTGTACAAGAGCGGGCCGCTGACGTCGGTGAGCTGCCGGCTGCCGCGCATCCTGCCGTCCGCCGACTCGATGCGCCAGTTCATGGACACCCTCAGCGACTGCCTGGACACCGCGTGGACCAAGCAGTTCCAGAAGGCCGGGATCTCGTTCAACAAGCCCAACCGCGTGTTCTGGGTGAACCCGGGGCGCAGCCCCTGCGGCACCTACCCGGCGCCTGGCGCGTCCGCGTTCTACTGCCCGGCGAACAACACGATGTACGTCGGCCTGGAGCACGTGGTGGAGACGTCGGGCGGCGAGCCCCTGTCCCACTACGCCGTGTACGCGCGGGTGATCGCGCACGAGTACGGGCACCACGTCCAGGACCGCGCGGGCATCCTGCTCTACGGCGACCGGCAGATCGAGACGGGCGACACCGCGACCGGCAACGAGGCGAGCCGCCGCATCGAGCTGCAGGCGCAGTGCTTCGCGGGCGCGTTCCTCGGCTCGGAGCGGTCCACGCTGCCGATGACCCGGGAGCAGTACGTCGCGATGATCATGGACGTGCGGGGCCGCGGCGAGGACCGCAAGCCGGTGGAGGAGCGCGACCACGGCTCCGGGCGCCACTACGCGGGCTGGGTGGTGACCGGCTTCAACGGCCGCGACCTGACCGTCTGCAACACCTGGATCGCGCCGTCCTCCAAGGTCAGCTGACCTCGCCTTTCCGACCTTTCCGGCATGTGAGGCGATTCACCACGAAGTGCTAGCAAGGGCGCTTGCAATTGCAAGCACCATGACGCAGGGTGGAGACATGGCAAGTTCGAAGGTCGGCTCCATCGGGGAGTACATCCGGGAACAGCGCACGCGCGCGAAGATCTCGCTGCGCCAGCTCGCGGACGTCTCGGGCATCTCCAACCCGTACCTGAGCCAGATCGAGCGCGGCCTGCGCAAGCCGAGCGCCGAGATCCTGCAGCAGATCGCCAAGGGGCTGCGGATCTCCGCCGAGGCGCTGTACGTGCAGGCCGGCATCCTTGAGGACCGCGAGGCCGACACCGACGTGATGGCGGCCGTCCGGGCCGACCTCCTGCTCACCGAGCGGCAGAAGCAGGTCCTGCTCGACATCTACGCGTCGTTCCTCAAGGAGAACGAGGCCACCGGAGCGACCGGCACCGGGTTCGCCGACACGGCGGCCCCGGACGACCGGGACGCGCCGGAACCATCAGAGCCGCATGATTCCCATGGAAAGGAAGAGGTCGGATGACGCTGGCCAGCAACCTCCGAGAGAACAAGGCCGTCTACACCGTGGCCGGCGCCGGCGACTTCGCGGTCGAGAAGCTCCGTGAGGTCCCCGGGCAGGTGGACCGCTACCGCGAGCAGGTCCGCGAGACCGTGGACCGCTACCGCGGCGAGGTCTCCCGCTACCAGCAGCGCGTCGAGGCCAAGGACCTGCCGGGCGCCGCGGTCGCGTACGCCACGCACTTCGGCACCCGCGCCGTCGAGTTCATCGACGAGCTCACCGAGCGGGGCCGCAAGGTCGTGAACCGCGAGGCCGTCCAGGTCGCCGAGATCACCGAGCCCGAGCCGAAGCCCGCCGCCCGGACCCGCACCGCGCCGCAGCGCCGCGCCAACGGGACCGCCCGGCAGAGCCGCACCACCGCGAAGAAGTAACGGCGCCGCCGTGAGGGGCCCGGCCGGGAACATCCGGCCGGGCTCCTTCGTCTGTTCCAGCAGGTCGGCGCGCGGCCGTCCGCCCCTCTGGACAGTGCGCATAGGGTTGGGGTGGAAGACGCCGTGCGAGCCGGCGAGCCATGTGAGCGACGAGCCGTGTGAGCGACGAGAGTCGCCGTCCGAGACGAGCAGGAGCGCTGATAGCCGTGGAGGGCTTCAATGTGCTGGACTACTTCTTCTGGCTGCTGCTGATCATCGCCTTCGTGATGGAGGCGTGGGCGCTGATCGACTCGCTGACCGTGCCCGAGGGCGCCTACGCCGCGGCGGGCAAGTGGCGCAAGCGGCTCTGGATGATCGTGCTGATCGTCGCGACGGTCGTCGGCGCCGCGTACGCGGTCGCGCCGGCGGCGCTCGGCGCCAGCCCCATCGCGCTGCTGATCGGCATCCTGCCGGTCGCCGCGTTCATCGCCGCCGCCGTCTACCTGGCGGACGTCCGGCCCGCCGTCGCCCCGTACAAGAAGAAGAACGGCGGCCGCGGCGGTTCCCGATCCGGCCCCTACGGACCCTGGTGACCTCTACCGTGAGGCCATGAGCGAGACCCTCGGACGCACCACCCGGCTGGAACTGGACGATCAGGCGCTGCGGGACTGGGAGGCCGTCGTCCTCGACGCGGGCCCGGACGGCATCGTCCTCGACCGCTCCGCCTTCTACCCCGGCGGCGGCGGGCAGCCGCCGGACCACGGCGTCCTGCTGTGGCAGGGCGTCCAGACCCGGATCGCGGGCGTCCGCAAGGGCGACGACCTGGTCCTCATCCCGGTGGAGGACGACCCGGTCCCGCCCGCCGGGACCGTCGTCCAGGCCGCCGTCGAGGACGACCGCCGCACCGCCCTGATGCGCACCCACTCCGGCCTGCACCTGCTGTGCGGCGTGGTGTTCCGCGACTACGGCTGCCTCGTCACCGGCGGCAACATGGAGCCTGCCAAGTTCTCCGCGTAACGTACACTCGCGGCATGGAGCACGCAACCCCCCGGGCCGGTATCTACTGCCGCCTGTCCCTGGCCGTCATGGGCGACACCACCCACGTTGACGAGCAGGAACGCGTCTGCCGCCGGATCCTCCCCGCCGCCGCGACCGTCGCCTACCAGCACGTCTACAAGGACAACTCCAAGTCGGCGTGGCGGAGAGACCGCAGGCGCCCAGGATGGGACGCGCTGGTGACCGCGATCCGTTCCGGCGAACTGGACATGGTCGCGATCTACCACGGCGACCGTCTCGTCCGGCAGCCCCGCGATTTGGAGGATCTCCTCGACGCCGGCGCCGAACGCGGCATCGTCCTGGTGTCCCCGACGGGCACCTACAACCTCGCCGACCCCGACCACCAGATGATGCTCCGGTGGATGGTCGCGCGCGCCAAGAACGAGATCGACCACATGTCCCGCCGGATGAAGGACGGGCACGCCCGCCGGCGCAAGCAGGGCATTGTCCGCAAGGGCGGCCGCGGCGGCCGGCCGTTCGGGTTCGAGCCGGACGGGGTGACGCACCGCCCGGATGAGGTGGCGCTGATGCGCGAGTGCGCGGAGCGCCTGCTGGCCGGTGAGGGCGCGGGGCAGATCGGCCGCGACTGGGACGCACGGGGCCTGCGCACGGTGACGGGCGCGCAGTGGACCCACGGGACGATCAAGAAGATGATGCTGCGGCCCAGGGTGGCGGGGCTGATGCCGGACGGGGAGTCGCGGGCCGGGTGGGAGCCGGTCCTGGCCGACGACCTGGCGAAGGCGCGGGAGCGGTGGGAGGCGGTACGTGCGGTGCTGGAGGGCCGGGCGGCGGCGTTCTCCTACGCCACCAACGCGCGCACGCACCTGCTGTCCAATCTGGCCGTGTGCGGGCCGTGCGGGAACCCGGTCACGATCCGGCACAACGCGCGCGGGAGGCAGCTCATCGGGTACGGGTGCGTGACGCCGGGGTGCCGCAAGACGCACCGCGCGCAGGAGTACCTGGACCGGTACGTGGTCGGGCATGTCATCGAGCTGCTGGCGGATGAGGCGTACATCGCGGAGCTGGCGACGCCGGCCGACGAGGGCGCGGCGGCGGAGATCACGGAACTGGAGGCGCGGAAGGCGGCGGCGGAGCAGACCTTGGCGACGCTGGTCGACAATCCGCACATCCGGCCGGAGCTGCTGGCGGAGTCGATCGCGGGGTTCGCGCGGCGGATCGCGGAGAAGCGCGCGGCGATCGCGATGTCGGCGCGGTCGCGGCTGCTGCTGGAGCACGCGGGGATCGACGAGGAGGCGTTCGAGGCGCTGCCGCTGGGGACGCGGCGTGCGCTGGTGCAGGCGACGTACCGGGTGACGGTGTGGCCGGTGAGCAAGAAGGGCCCCGGGTTCGAGGCGGAGACGATCGAGCTGACGAAGGTGGAGGAGTAGAAGCGGGTGGGGCCGCCCGGGAGCGAGGGACCGGGCGGCCTGGCTCTAGCCGAGCATTCGGGCGGCGGCGTCTTCGGCGTCGGCGCCGCCCCCGCGCAGGGCGGCCAGGATGGCCTGGTCGGTCGCGACGACGCGTTCGCCGAGGTCTTCGACGCGGCGCACGTCCTGGCGGACGGCGCGCAGGTGCCGCGCGATGAGCTTGTAGCCGATGAGTGTTGCTGCGGCGATCGCCAGGATGGTCGGGGTGTCGGGCTGGGGCACGGTTGCATCTCTCCGTCGAGTCGGGGTGGCGGCCGGTGAATCTCTTGCGCGGGGGAGAGTTTCGCCGTCAATCCGCCACTTCGGACCGTTTCCTAGTCGTCACATAATGCGATAACGGTCCGGGCATCACCAGTCACTAACTGGCCGCATACGGTCACAACTCGCTGGCTGTTCAGTGTTTGCCGCCGTCAGGTTCACGCGCGGGCGCCTGTTCATCCTCGAAAGCGCGGACCACTTCCTCGACGGCCCGGCGCTTGCGCTCGTTGAGCCGGCGCACCCGCTCGATCAGATCGGCGACCATCCGCTCGTTCTGGTCCATCACCATCTCGGCCCGGCCCATCGGGGTCTCGGGCACCCACAGGCCGAGGTTGCGCCGCACGGTGATGATGTCTAGGCGCAACACCTCAGCGATCTTCTCGGCGCGGTCGTCGCTTACTGCACTGGTGCCCAGCTCGTAGCGGGACACCTGCGATTGGTCTATACCCAGCGCGCGCGCGAACTGGTTCAGGGTGGCGAACCCTGCCCGCTCGCGCTCGGTGCGCAGCCATCGGCCCGCCTCCGCTTGGCGCTCGCGCTGGCGCCTCTTGTCGTCCATGCGCACAAGTTTTGCATGCCATGCAAGGCCGCTCATCAGGCACGGGGGGAAGTTTCCGGTTCTGGCTTGACATGCCTTGTACCAAATGCAAAGCTCCTTGCATGCAACACAAGAGATCGCTTCCCGAGATGTGGGGCGCAAGGGTCAGGAAAGCCCGGCATGACCTGGGGCTTTCTCTTGAGGCCCTCGCCGCCAGATCAGGCATCGACCTGGCGCACCTGAGCCGGGGCGAACGCGGTTTGGCCGGATTCGGCGACGACTCCCGCATCCGCCTCGCGGCCGCCCTCGGCAAGCGCGTCGAGGACCTCTTCCCCTACCCCGAATCCGGAGAGACCGCATGCCTCAATGCGGCCAGTGCAACGGCCGGGGGAGCATCCCCAACCCCGGCGACAACGGCGGCCCCCCGATCAACTGCCCCATCTGCGGAGGGACCGGCAGCGTCGGCCCCCGAGGGGAGCCGCGGCGATGAGTGAGATCGTCCACGTCCCCTTCCACGGCGACGACGTGCCCCTCGTCGATGTGAAGGGCCAGCCCCGCGTCGTCCTGAAGCCCGCGCTCGAATCGATCGGCGTTGACTACTGGACGCAGGTCGAGAAGCTCCGCAGCAGGTCATGGGCAACCACCAGCCAGAGCCCGGTGGTTGCCGAGGACGGCAAGACCAGGGACATGGTCATTTGCGACGTCCGCACGTTCCTCATGCTGCTCGCCACGATCGACGAGCGGCGGGTCGGGAAGGACGTCGCACCGAAGCTGATCGCCTACCAGGCCGAGGTCGCCGACGCGATCGAGGCGTACTGGACCAACGGCGGCGCGATCAACCCGCGCGCCACCCGCGACCAGCTCAACGAGATCGCCGAGACCGCCCGCCGGCAGATGGACGTCCTGCGCCTCATGCCCGGCCTTGTCGACGCCCGGTGGCTGGAGGCCAAGGCCCGCGAGGTCGCCGCCCGCGCCCTGGGCGAGGAGCCCGAGCAGGACCCGGCGACGCGGCTGCTGACCGTCGGCGACTACCTCGGCGACCAGGGCATGGCCGCGACCGCCGCCCGCAAGCTCGCCCCCACGTTCGGCAAGCGCCTCAAGGCCGCCTATGTCCGCCGGCACGGCGAGATCCCCCGCACCGCGCCCCGCTTCATCGACGGTGCGCAGCGCGACGTCGCCGTCTACACCGAGGCCGACCGCGACCTGTTCGACGCGGTGTGGTCCGAGATCGGCGGCGCGTGATGACGAAGACCTGCCAGTGCGGCAACCCGCACCCACGAGTCCGCACCCCCGAAGAGGCATTCGCCGCCGGCCGAGCGCACGCCCGCGCCCGCGGTGACCGGCTCACCCCGACCCAGATCGTCCGCCTCGCCGCCCTGGTGCGCCCGCACCTGGACGCCGCGGCCAAGCGCTCTGCCTGAACAAGAAGACGGCCCCCGCTGCTACCGGAGGCCGCCGCGGAGGAAGTCCGCGAACCGATTCTAGGAGGAAGAACGTGTTGATCACATCGATCGTCGCGGTCGCCGCCGTGCTGGCCGCGCTGTGCGGTCCGGCGTCGTCGCGGCGCCCGCGTGTCGGGATCCCGTGCGCGGCGGCGCTGACGCTGGGGTCCGCGGTGGCGGCGGTGGCGACGTGGGTGTACACGGTGCCGCTGCTCGGCGCGGTCGTCGCCGTGCCGGCGCTGTGCGGCGCGGTGCTGCTGGCCGCGAACGTCCGGGGCGCGCTCCGGTCGCGGCGCAGCGCCCGGCGCACGGTCGGCCCGCTGCACGAGTGGTGGGAGGAGTGCGGCCAGTACGGCACCGACCCGGTGACGTCCGCGCAGCACCGCCACGACATCGCGGCCGACAACATCCTGGGCGGTGCCCGGTGAGCGCCGTCTACAGGCCCGGCCACCGGTACGCCGGACGCGACGGCGACATCCTGTTCGCGATCCACGGCGAGAACGGGACCGAGTTCGTCACCAGCCGGGGCACCCGCGTGGGACTGGACGAGGCGGAGCGGGTGTACGCGCCCCTCACGCCGCTCGACACGGTACCCGCCGACAAGGTGCGGGACATGGTCGCCGCGGTCCGCGACGCGCTCGACCTGCCGAGCCCGGCCGGTGACTGGGAGCCCTACGACCGGCTGATCGGGCAGCGCGCCGCGCACCTGGTCGGCGTGCTGACCGGGTTCCTCAACCCGGTGTACCCGGGGGGCCCGGACCCGGCGGTGACGGCGCGGACGATCCGCACCTACGCCGAGCTGCAGCCGGTCACCTACAAGACCCGGGACGGTGCGAAGTGAGCGCCGTGACGGAGGCGCCGGACACGCCGCGCCGCCACCTGATGACCCTCGCCCACCGGGTCCTGTCCATGCCGTGGATGACCGTCGAGGACGAACTGGCCCTCGCGTCCGTCATCGCAGACGCCGAGGCGCGGGACCGGGCGTTCACCGCCCTGTGCGACGCGCTCCGCACGCGGGACATGACCGCCGCCGAGACCGCCCTCGACCTGCTGACCGGGAGGCTCCGGTGAAGCTCCACGAGGTCCTGGACATGGTCGGCGGTGCGTTCGACGAGGAGTGGATCGACACGTCCAGCGCGCTGGAACTGCTGACCGAGCACGGCCACGTCACCCGCGAGCGTGCGCTGACGATGCTCGTCACCGCCGACCCCGGAACCGAGGCCGACCGCGACGACGATGGGACGTGGACGCCGTGAGCGCCCGCCTGGTTCTGCCGCCGGACGCGCCCCGCGAGGAGTGGCTCGCCGCCCGCCGCCTGGGGATCACCGCGTCGGAGATCGCCGTGATCCTCGGCATCAGCCCGTTCGACAGCGCTTTCAACCTCTACTACAAGAAGCGCGGCGAGATCTCCGAGGACTTCGACAACATCGAGATGTCGCTGGGCCGCCACCTGGAGCCGTGGATCGCCGACCGCTGGGCCGAGAGCCAGTCCGGATGGCTGGTCGCCCCTGGCCGCCTGTGGCAGAACACCGACCGGCTGTGGCAACTAGCGACGACCGACCGCGACCTGTACCGCCTCGAAGAGACGACCATCGGCGTGCCGCACTCCGTCCTGGAGATCAAGTCGTCCGGCACCTACGACGGGTGGGGCGAGGACGGCACCGACGAGATCCCGCCCTACTACCGGGCGCAGGTGCTGTGGCAGCTCGACACGCTCGGCCTGGAGACGGCGCACGTGACGTGCCTGTTCCTGTCGTCCCGCTCCATCCGGAACTACGTCGTGGCCTACGACGAGGCGGACGTGAAGCTGATGCGCGACGCCGCGCAGGACTTCCTGGACATGGTCGAGCAGGGCCAGGTGCCCGCGATCGACCACACGCCGGCCACCGCCCAGGCACTCAAACAGTTGTACCCGCTCGACGCGGACGCCGACGACGCCGAGGTCGATGAGGACTTGGCCTACGCCTACTCGCAGGCCGCGCTCGACCTGAAGGACGCGCAGGAGAACTACGACCTGATGGTCAACCAGGTCCGCGCCCGCATGGGCCAGGCCAAGCGCGCCGTCTGCGGCGGCCGGAAGGTCGCCACTCGCTCCGTCTACGAGCAGACCCGCGTGGACGCCAAGCGCCTGCGCACCGAGTTCCCCGACGCCTACGAGGCATGCCGCACCACCTCCACCGTCGACAAGCTCACGCCCGCACGGGCGAAGAAGGAGAAGCCGTGACCACCGTCACCCAGGCCGTCGAGCAGAAGAACACCGGCCCCGTCGCGATCATGTGGGCCAAGCGCAACCACTTCGACGCCGTCCTCCCCCAGCACGTCGATGTCGAGTCGTTCCTCGGCACCGCCGCCGGAGCGCTGTACGCCGACGCCAAGCTGATGGAGGCCGCGCAGGCGACGCCGGACTCGCTCATCACCGCGCTGATGCGGTGCGCGGCGCTCGGCCACCAGCCCGGCACCGACGAGTTCTATCTGACGCCCCGCAAGAAGAAGGGCCGTCCGCAGGTTCAGGGCATCGAGGGCTACCGGGGGATCATCGAGCGGATGTACCGCTCCGGCGCGGTCGCCAAGGTCGTCGTCCGGGAGGTGTGCGCGGCCGACCAGTTCCGCTACGTCGAGGGCGAGGACACCAAGCCCGTCCACAAGTTCGGCGGCGACGGCGTCACGGGCGCGGACTTCTTCGGCTCCAACGGCAGCCGCCAGCGCGGCGAGATGGTCGGCGTGTACGCCTACGCCGAGCTGATGACGGGCGCGGTGTCCCGCGTGGTGATCCTGTCCCGCGACGACGTCATGGCCGCCCGCGAGGCATCCGACGGCAAGGACTCCCCGTACTCGCCGTGGAACCGGATGGACGGCGGCCCGAACCACCCGGAGTTCCAGGGCCGGTCCATGTGGTGGAAGACCGCCGCCCGGCGACTGGAGCCGTGGGTGCCCACGTCGGCGGAGTACCGGCGTGAGCAGCTCCGCGCCTCCGTCGCCGCGAACGCTCCGACCAGCCGGGGACAGGTCGGCGCCGCGCCGGCGCACGCCGCGATCGAGGCGCCGGTGGACGCGGAGATCGTGGACGCGGACGCCGCCGCTGCCGAGCAGGCCGCCGCCGACGCGGAGACGGGCGGCGAGTGATGGCCCGCGAACCGAAGCCGTGCGGCACCCGCGCCGCCTACATGCGGCACCTGCGCCACGGCGAGGAGCCGTGCCGCGCCTGCAAGGACGCACAGAACGACGCCCAGAAGAGAAACCCCCGCTTGAAGGCGTACCAGCGGGCCCGCGTCCGGGCGCTCGCCCGGCTGTCCCAGCTCTACGAGACCGCGTACCGCTCCCTGATGGAGGAGGAGCTGGCGAAGGAAGAGGACTACCGATGACCGCCGAGGGTGCGCACGCCCGCGCTCGTGAGGCGCACATCCGCGCCCTGCTGCACGAGCACGCCGACCGGGTGGTGCCGGGCGGCGGCCTGCTCGAGATCCGCGCCCGCATCGCACGGCGGCCGTGGTGGCGGCGCGCCCTCGCCCACCTGACCGCAAGCAAGACCGCCGCCCCGGGTGCATCCGGGACGGCGGACCGAACGGCCGTCATCTACAGGAAGGACACGGCCATGAGTCACGACCTTATCGAGGAGGGCACCCCGCGCGGGCGGCAGATCGCCGCCGCGCTCGCCCTCGGCAAGCTGCTGGAGTCCGGCCCGGCCGAGGTGGCCGAGTGGCGGATCGACGACCTGGGGCGGCTGCACGGGCACGTCCGCCGGGCGCACTCCGACGAGCAGGCGCGGACGGCGCTGGACGCGTTCGGGGAGTTCCTCGGCGGCGGCGTCACCCCCTCGCAGGGCCGCAACAACCACGCCGAGTGGGTCCACCTGTCCGCCAGCGGGACGTACCGGGGCGTGCTGGTGAACGTGTGGACGCACGTCGGCATCCGCGCCATCGCCAGCCCGTACAGCTCGTTCGGGGGTGCGCGGTGACGGACGAGAAGAGGACCGGCGCCGATGAGCTGCTGGACCACATCGCGCAGTGCCACCCCGAGGTGACGGGGCTGATCGCCGCGCAGTCGGGATCGCTGGACGACCAGGTCGCCGAGATGGTCGCGCAGGGCTGGACCGTCGAGACCGTCGAGCTCGTTGCGGGCAAGCGGGTGCGCATCATGACGCCTCCGCCGACCAGCGAGCCCGCCGAGGACGAGCGGGACGGGGGCGCGTCGTGACTGCGCTGCTCGCCACCCCGACCCCGTACCTGCGGAACGGCCTCCGCCGCCTCGTCGCCGGACTCCGCAAGGACGCCGAGACCGTCCGCCTCAACCTCGCCCAAGCCGAGCAGGACGTCGCCGCCGCGCGCCAACTGCTCGCCGAGGCGGAGGCGCAGCACCAGCGCGCGAAGGACGCGGCGGACCGCCTCGCTGAAGAGATCGCGTTCTTCGAGGAGCAGGCCGAGCGGACGCCGCCCGCCTACGACCCGGACGCCGCGCTCGCCGCCACCGGCCTCCTGCACGAGCCCCCGGTCCCCGCCGCCGAGCTGCCCGGCATGTGGGAGGAGGCCGACTTCCGGGGCGGCGCCACCGACATGGACGACCTCGTGCCGCCCGGCGCGCCGGTGACGGACTCCCGCGCCGAGGTCGCACCCCACCTCCCCGTCGCACCGCCCGTCCCGCACGGGCGCGCCGGCGCGCCCGTCGCCACCTCCGGGCCGCTCACCACCATGCCCGACCTCGGACCGCGCCGGGAGCCGCTCGACCCGCCGCCCGGCGAAGGCACCCGCACCCACGCCAGGCCGAACGACGGCCTGATGGCCCGCGTCACCGGCGGCTGGCCCGTCGTCGGCCGCCGCAGGAAGACCGACGAGCAGGACGGAGACCAGGCCGATGGCTGACACCTACTGGGACCACCCGGCCCGCCGCGAGACCAAGCGGCTGCTCGACCTCGGCGACGCGGGCGCGATCCTCGACGAGCTGCAGAACCAGACCACCGAGTGGGACGACGCCCGCGAGGCGCTCGACCACCTCGTGCGGGGCCCCCGCACCGAATCCGAGCGGCTCCGCGCCGAGCTGGACGCACGGACGGACGAGCGCGACGACGCCATGAACGGCTGGAAGAAGGCCGAGGCCGAGCGGGACCGCCTCGCCGAGCAGGTGCAGCGCACCGAGCAGGCCGTGCACGGCTTCTTCGCCGACGCCGACCAGCGCGGCGTCCACCTCGACGGCATGACCGTGACCGAGCTGTGCGACGCCGTCATGGCTGCGATCCGCAAGGGGGCCGGCCGGTGACCGCACTGCCCCCGGCGCCGGACGGCGGCGCGGCCCCCGGCACCGGGCCCACCCCGCGGCCGCGACTCCTCGACCTGTTCTGCTGCGCCGGCGGCGCCGCGGACGGATACGCCGCGGCGGGCTTCGAGGTCGTCGGCGTCGACAAGAACCCGCAGCCCAACTACCCGTACCGGTTCATCCAGGAGAACGCGATCGGCACTCTCGCCGCCCGCGACTTCCTGGCGACGTTCGACGCGATCCACGCCAGCCCGCCCTGTCAGCGGTACACGCGCCTGCGGCACCGCTACACCGAGAACCGGCACCCGGACCTGATCGACGTCATCCGACCGGGACTCATCGCCAGCCGCCTGCCGTACGTCATCGAGAACGTCGAGGACGCCCGCGGGAGGCTCCACGACCCGGTGATGCTCTGCGGAACCATGTTCGACGGCCTGCGCGTCAGCAGGCACCGCTACTTCGAGACCTCGTTCCCGCTCACCGCGCCGCGGCCCTGCCCCGGCCGTCACCCGCTGCACTACACGCTCGACAAGCGCAAGGCCCACTACGGCCGGCTGGACGAATGGACGGCGTTCGTGTCGGTGAACGGCGGCGGGAACTGCTCGCGCGCCGCGGCGGCCGACGCCATGGGCCTTGCGCACCGCTACCTGACCAAGGGCGAGCTGAACGAGGCGATCCCGCCGGCGTACACCCGGCACATCGGCGAGGCCCTCATGGACCACCTGAGGCGGGGAGCCGCCGCGTGAGGCACACCACCACCCTCGGCCACCTCCCGCCCATCGGCGCCGTGTCCTGGTGCTGCTCGTGCGGCGCGGCCGGGGTGCTGACCTACGCGCCGTCCACCCCGCCGGAGCTGGCGGTGCGGATCATCGCGGGCCGCGCCGACAACCACCGCCGCGACGCGGCACTCAAGGAGGACCGCCGTGGCTAGAGCAGTCCACTCCGGCTACGTCGACGGCCGTTCCCGCGCCGGGCAGGTCCGCCGCCTCCACGTCATCCGCGAGGACGGGCCCCGCCCCGGCAAGACCGCCATGTGCGGCCAGGCCGCGTACCCCGTCACCAACGCCACGCCCGTCGTCCTGGACCCGATGCCGCTCCAGCCGCCGGACGGGCTGGCGTGGTGCCCGCACTGCCTCGGCCGCCTCGCCGAGCGCCTCGATGCCCTGTGGTGGCTCGGCGAGCAACTCGCGCGCCGCACCGCCGAACGCGACCCCCAGGAGGACCGTTGACCGTCCGGACCTTCACCGTCCAACTCCCCGCCGGGATGGAACTGCTGAACGCCAACCGGCGCATCCACTGGCGCCGCCGCGCCGAGATCACCAAGGCGATCCGGGAGGCCGCCTATCTGCTCGCCTGCGGGTCCGTGCCGCGACTGCAACGCGCGCAGATCACCGTCGAGTACCGGCCGCCGGACCGGCGCCGCCGCGACGTCCACAACCTCTACCCGTCCGCGAAGGCGGCCGTGGACGGGCTCGTGGACGCCCGCATCCTCCCCGACGACTCCGACCGGTACCTGATCGGCCCCGACATGCGGTGCGGCGACGTCGAGCCCGCGGGCCGGCTCGTCCTGCACATCACCGAACTGGAGACCCCCCTTGGCGACAACTGAGCAGATCGCCGCCGCCGCCCACACGGTGAAGCCCACCACGGGCGACGGGTTCGTGGACCGCAAGGCGAGGCACATCCTCGGCGGCGCCTATCACCCCTCCCCGAGCGAGGAGCGCAGCGCCGCCCGCCTCCTCGCCCGTGAGGCCCCCGACCTCGCGGCACGCCTGCTGCTGCCCACCGTCACCCAGGACGCCGCCTCGCCCCTCATCGGCCTGATCGCACGCGGCGACCTCACCGGGGCGCGGGCGTGGATCGGGGAGCGGGACGCCGCCGGCCTGTCCGCCGTCCGGGCCGCGCTCGCCCACCGCAGGAGGGACCGGTGAACTTTCTGTTGTCCACAGGCGTGCATGGCTGTGACCAGCGGGGACGGCTAAAAAATCTTCGTTGTCCACAGGCGTACACACCCTCGATCCACGATCTGTGGACTCTCCATCCACACGTCATCCACAGGTCTGTCCACAGGCCGAGTTGTGCAAGAGGAATGGCGGCGAGCAGGCTGGAGGAAAGGTGAACCGGGCCGATATCTCGCGGGCGAACTTCGCCCTTGCGAGAGCGGCCCGAACCGAGATCGCCAACGAGCGATACGAGCGTTACAAGCAACTCCGCGGGGGCGGCTACACCATCCAGGAAGCTGCCTGGGAACTGAAAATCACACGCAGGCACGCGGACCGTTACGAGGCCCGCCGGAAGAACGAGAATGGAGTCACCTGAATGACGTGGTTCAAGGTGGACGACTCGTTCCACTCCCACCCCAAGGTGCTGGCCGCCGAGCCCGCGGCACTGGGTCTGTGGGTGGTCGCCGGCACGTGGTCGGCCGCGAACCTCACGGATGGGTTCGTGCCCGAACATGTGCTCCCGCGACTGCTGCCGGACTCGGGCGAGCTGGCCGAGTCGCTGGTCACGTGCGGGTTGTGGAGGCGAGCGAAGGGCGGCTACCGGTTCCACGACTGGGGCGACTACAACCCGCACAGCAGCGACGTGAAACGCGAGCGCGATGCAGCCCGAGAACGCATGAGAATCCTGCGGGCAAAACGCAAGGGCACAGGTCAGCCCCCGAAACGTTCGGGCGAACAACCCCCGAACGTTCGGGCGAAGTTCGTAACCCCGACCCGTCCCGACCCGACCCGTAGTTCTTCTTACGAAGAACTACAAGACGCCCCCCCGGCTTCGCCGGGACCCCCCAAGGGGTCCAAGACCGACCGGGGCCACCCCCTCCCCGACGACTTCACCGTCACCGAGGCCATGGCCGCATGGGCGCGCGAAAAGGCACCGCTCTGCGGAATCGACGACCACGAAGCGTTCTGCGACTACTGGCGGGCCGTCCCCGGCGCGAGAGGCCGAAAACTCGACTGGGAAAAGACCTGGCGGAATTGGATGCGGAAAGAACAGGAACGCCGCGCGGCGCCCGGCCGAAACGGCGCCGTTTCGCCCCGCCGCTCCACCACCGACGAACGCGTCGCCCAGGCCCAGGCCCTCAAAGCCGAACTCGGCCTCACCAACGAACCCCAGCTCAACCTGATCCGAGGAGAACTGGCATGACCCCCGAGCAGGTCGTCGACCTCCTGACCCTCATCGCCGCCCGCGACCGCCGCACCCTCGGCAAGGCCGACGTCACCGTCTGGGCGTTCGACATCGGCGACCTCGACTACGACGACGCCTGTCAGGCCGTCGCCGACCACTTCCGCGAGGACCCCGACACGTGGCTGATGGCCGGGCACGTCCGCAAGCGCGTCAAGGCCATCCGCGAGGCCCGCATCGGCCCCGCCGGCCCCGGCCTGTCACCGATCCCGCCGCCCGCCGACCCCGACGACCCGCAGGCGTACATGGCCGCCCTGCGCGCGCAGCAGGCCCGCATCGCCTCCGGCGCCGAGCAGGTGCCCGCCATCGAGGCCGGAGACGACATCGGCGGCTACGAGTCCAACCAGCACGTCCAGAAGATCCTCGCCGACTACCGCAAGGCCCAGGACGCCGCCGCCCGCCGCAAGGCCCAGGAGGCCGACTGGGAGCGGCAGCAGGTCCGCGCCTACATCGGCGCCGTCGAGCAGCTCCTCGCCCAGCCCGACCGCGGCAAGAAGGCCCTGGAGGCCGCCCGGCACGAGCTGTACTCCGACGAGCAGGCCGCCCAGGGCTACCCGCTGCTCGCCGCGACCGCCGGGGTCATGGACGAGCACAAGGTCACCATCCGCGCCGCCTGGCTCATCGCCGACGGAGCCGTGGCATGACCGCCCCGGCCCCGGAGGACGTGCACGCGGCCGGCGTGCTCGCCCGGCACCTCACCGGCCGCCTCGCCGCAGGGATCGACCCCGACCACGTGGGAGCCGCGCTCGTCGCCCTGCTGCGCCAGCACGGGTGGCGGCCCATCCCCCGGCCCCCGCAGATCACCGGGGACGCGCGCGGCGACCCGCCCAACACCGAGTTCCTCGCCGCCCGGCAAGCCCTCGACCACAAGGAGCCCTGATGACCTACACCCGAACCCACACCTTCATCACGTTCGCGAACCCGTACCTCACCTGCGAACAGTGCGGCGCGTGGGTGAAGCGCTGGCACAGCAACGACCAGTGCGGATGCACCGCCGCCTCATGGAACGACCCGTGCGGCTGCGAGCACGCGGGCACGACGAGCGCATGCCCGTCCTGGGGCCCCGACGACGGGTGCCAGTGCGCCCAGGTGCTGGGCCGCGTGAACCACGGGGAGCCCAGATGACCGCTCAGATCTGCCAAGGCGGATGGGCCAGGACCCCATGCCGCAACGAAGCCGCCCATCAGGCGAAGGCGGGCTGCGAGCACGAGCACGTCGTCGACGTGGCGCTCTGCGACGAGTGCCTAGGACGCCTGAACGACCGCATGTACTGCTGCCACGCCTGCGTCACCGAGCATGACCACGTCTGCATGCTGCTCGGCCGCGTAGAGGCACCGGCATGAGCCGCCCTGGGCCCGCCGCCACCGTGCAGCCGCCGCCGCCGCTGGGGCCGCCGACCGGGGAGCCGCACGACCGGTCCGGCACCCGCTACCTCGACCCCGACCGGCCCGGCACCGGCCACCCCGCCCCGCTGTGGCTGATCGCCGAGTCCGCCGTCCTCGCCTCCCTCGCCACGGCGGGCGGGGACCTCACCGCACACCAAGCCGTCCACGGAGGAACCCGATGAGCGCATCCATCTGCGTGCCCTGCGGCAGGGAGTTCTCCTCCCTGTCCGCGTTCGACGCCCACCAGCGATGGGACTACACCCAGCCGCCCGGACGGCAGGTCTCCTGCTATGACCCCGCCGCCCTCCGCGACCGCGACGGCGAGCCCCGCTTCAAGGTCAACCGGTTCGGGCGGTGGGCGCACGCCGCCGCCAAGCCCCCGGCAGCGTTCAACAGTCGAAAGGAGAGCGCCCGTGAGCCCCGCACCCGCACACGGTGACGGCCCCACGGGCCCCAGCACCCCCACGGGCCGCACAGAGCCCGCCGCCGACACGTCGGGCGGGTCGGCGTGCGGGCGCTCGAAGGGATTCCGCGACGATCTGAAATGGGCGCGGTCCGAACTGGCCAAGGCCGACGCTGAGAACCGTGCGGCAGGCGAGCGCGCCGAGCAGGCCAAGCGGGAGCGCGACACCGCCCGCGAAGCCCTCAACGCCGCCGCGATCGTCATCGCGTCACTCCGCGACCAGCGCGACCAGGCCCGCGACGCCATCGCCGCCGAACGCCGGCGCAGGCTCGCCGCCGAAGCCGCCGTCCGCCGTGGACGGGAGGTCGCCCGCAACCGCATCGCCGTCCCCGCCGACGTCCTCCTCGACGCCCTCACCATCGAGCAGCCCAAGGAGACCCCGTGATCGACGAGCCTCAACTCTGCAAGCGCGGCGACGGTCAGCCCGTCAGCGTCCGCCGCATCGTGCTCATCGGACCCGACGGCACCGACCGCAAGCGGTGCGGCCCCTACTGCGACCCCTGCACCGACGCGCTGCTGCGCAACCTCACGCCGACCTTCACCGGCGGAGGTGCCACCTACCGCATCGACCGCGAGGAGACCCGTTGAGCCGCGTGCCCTGCCCCATCGACGGTTGCGACCTGCCCGCCCGCTCCGGTCTCATGTGCGGGGCGTGCCAGGCCGAGCTGAGCCGCGCCCTCGACGGCGTGCCGGAGGTTCTCGGCGACCTCGACGTCACCCTGTCCCGGCAGGTGTCCCGCATGGGGCGCGGCGGAGGCGGCAACTCCACCCCGCTGCCGTACGACAGGCGCGCGTCCGAGGCCGGGTACGTCCTGCGCTCCACCCTCGTCGGCTGGGTCCGCGTGCTGCAGGAGGCACAGCCGGAGGAGTGGCCGGACGACACGGCGCAGGCCATGGCCCGGTGGCTCTCAGCGCGCCTTGAGCGGCTCGTGAGGCACCCGGCGGCCGGAGAGGCGCACGGGGAGATCGTGACGGCCGTGAGGGCCGCACAGCGCGTCACCGACCGGCCCGCTGAGAGGCAGTTCGCCGGCCGGTGCGCGTGCGGGGCCGCCCTCTACGCCAAGCCCGGCGCGTCCCGCGTGCAGTGCCGCGACTGCGACGGGGACGCGGTGGACGTGCAGACCCAGCGGGACACCATGCTCGGCGCCATCGCCGACCAGCTCCTGCCCGCCGTCCAGGCCGCCGACGTCCTCACCCGGCTCGCCGCGCCGCTCCCCGCCGACACCGTCCGGCACTGGGCGCGCAAGGGGCGGCTCATCGAGCACGGGAAGGACGCCGCCGGGCACCCGCTGTACCGGGTCAGCGACGTGCGGGACCTGCTCGTGGAGAAGCTCGCGCGGGAAGCGCAGGCCAAGGCCAAGCGGGAGACCAAGGAACGCGAGAGGATGAGCGCATGACGCTGGTGGAGTTCCTCAATGCCCGGCTCGACGAGGACGAGCAGACGGCGCGTGAGGCGGGGAACCGGCGGTGGCTGATCGAGGACAACACGATCAGCCTGTGGCCCGAGAACGAGCACGACGGGTTCATGACCTGGCCGACACGGTCGGACGCGCGGCACGCCGTCCACTGGCAGCCTGAGCGGGTGCTGGCCGAGGTCGAGGCCAAGCGGCGGATCGTGGACGAGCACGGGCCGAACGAGTACGGGCTATGTGACGTGTGCGTCCTGAACGACGATGCACGGCGGGCGCCATGCCCCACGCTCCGTCTGCTCGCCCTGCCGTACGCCGACCACCCCGACTACGACGAGAGCTGGAGACCATGAGCATCCTGCACATCGCCATCACCGAGAGCGCCGACGAGGAGACCCGGCGGCGCGCGTGCGAGGCGCTCAAGGCTGCGGGCATCGAGGTCTACCGGGCATGGATCGAGCGCACGCCGTTCGATGGCTGGGAGGACGAGGAGACCGTCCGACCCGAGGCATAGGGTTCGCCGGTTCGGCAAGGCGACTTGCCAAACACGGGGGCATCGCGTCACCATGTGATCCACTGAGACGTTCTGTCGGAGGGCCCGGATAGCATGCCGGGCCCTTTCGCATGTCGGAGGTGGCCATGCCCGAGAAGCGAGGCAGAGACCACCGCGCCTACCGCGCCAAGACCGCCAAGCTCCGCAAGAAGGCAGACACCTGCTGGATCTGCGGCGAATGGATCGACCGGGACCTCGACTACAGGCACCCCATGAGCTGGACCTACGACCACGAGCAGCCCCTCAGTAAAGGCGGCAAGCTCCTCGGCCCCGGCAAAGCCGCACACCGGTCCTGCAACGCCAAGCGCGGCAACCGCACCGCCGAACCGCCCCGGCTCCCCACCTCCCGGGACTGGTGACCCAGGGGGGTGCCCCCCACCCCCGGCCTGGTCAGTCCACTCGGCATAGCGGCCGATATCCCCCCGACCTTGCCATCCGCACCCTGGGAGGGCCTGTGAGCGAGCTTGGCGGGCTGTCCGAGGCCGCTGCTACCGGGTCCCGGCTGACCGCGCTTCGGGCGCTCAGGGACCGCCTCGCGGCCGAGATCGACGCCGGCCCAATGCCGCGCGACCTCGCCGCGCTGTCCCGTCAGCTGACCGACGTCCTCGCGCAGATCGAGGCGCTAGCGCCGCCGGAGCAGAAGGGGACGCCGCTCGATGAGCTCGCCAACCGCCGCGCCGGCCGGGGTGCAACAGCCCCGCGTGCGGGTCGCGCCGCGGGTCAAGCGCAGCGACGCTGACGACGCCGAGTTCCTCGCCGCGTCCTACGGCCTGGTGCCGGACGAGTGGCAGCGGCTGGTGCTGGAGGACTGGCTGGCGGTGCGCCCGGATGGCCGGTGGGCGTCGCTGACGTGCGGGCTGGCGGTGCCGCGGCAGAACGGCAAGAACGCCCTGCTGGAGATCCGCGAGCTGTACGGGATGGTCGTGCTCGGCGAGCGGTTCCTGCACACGGCGCACGAGGTGAAGACGGCCCGGAAGGCGTTCCTGCGCATCGCCGGGTTCTTCGACAATCCGCGGCGCTGGCCGGAGCTGGCGGAGCTGGTGAAGGAGATCCGCCGCACCAACGGTCAGGAAGCCGTGGTCCTGCAGAACGGCGGCAGCGTGGAGTTCGTCGCCCGGAGCAAGGGCAGCGGCCGCGGGTTCACCGTGGACACGCTGGTGATGGACGAGGCGCAGGAGCTCGGCGACGACGCGCTCGAAGCGCTCATGCCGACGACTTCGGCGTCACCTCTGGGCAACCCGCAGTGGATCTTCACGGGGACGCCGCCGGGGCCGACGGCCAACGGCGAGGTGTTCACTCGCACGCGCGCGGAGGCGCTGGAACGCAAGGGCGGCCGGCTGTGCTGGCACGAATGGTCCGCCGAGGGCGAGACCGATCTCGACGATCGGCGCGTCTGGGCGGCGACGAATCCGAGCCTGGGCATCCGCCTGCAGTGGGACGTCCTGGAGGGCGAGCGGTCCCGGTTCTCCGACGAGGGGTTCGGACGCGAGCGGCTCGGCATGTGGGACGAGGCCAGCACCTTCCGGGTGATCGACGCGCAGACGTGGGGCCGGTGTGCCGACTCCGTGTCGCAGGTCGTCTCTGAGATCGCGCTCGCGGTGGACACGACCCCCGATCAGTCGGTGACGAGCATCGCCATCGCGGGCCACCGTGTGGACGGGCTCCCGCACGTAGAGGTGATCGAGAACCGACGCGGCCCGCTGGACTGGGTCGTGCCTCGACTGGTCGAGCTTGTGGCGCGTCACCGGCCGCGGGCGCTGGTGATCGACGAGTACTCGCCCGCGATGGTGCTGGCCGACGACCTGAAGAAGGCGAAGATCGTGGTCACCGTCACCAGGACGCGGGACATGGTCGCGGCGTGCGGGCAGATGTACTCCGGCGTGATGTCCGAACGGATCCGGCACATCGATCAGCCGCTGCTGAACGCGTCGCTGAGCGTGGCGCGGAAGCGGGCGGTCGGGGACGGCGGCGGGTGGGCGTGGCACCGCCGGGACGTGGAGGACGACATCACGCCGCTGGTGTCGGCGACGCTGGCGCTGTGGGGCGTCGGTGCGGACAAGAGCAAGGTCAAGCGACCCAAGCGCAGGTCGGGCCGTGGCACCGGTGACCGGAGGGGGGTGATGCTGTGATCGAGCAGATCACCCTGCCGGACGTGGACGACGAGGACAACGCCGTCCTGCACCGGCTGCTGACGCAGATGGAGGCGAAGGCGGACCGCAACCGGCTGCGCGCCGCCTACTACGACATGAGGCGCCTGGTGGGGCGCACCGAATCGGTGATCCCGCCGCAGTACTACCGGCTCGGGATCGTGCTCGGCTGGTCGGGCAAGGCCGTCGACATCCTGAACCGCCGCTGCAACCTCGACGGGTTCGTCTGGCCCGACGGCGACCTGGACTCGCTGGGCTGGCGCGAGGTGTGGGAGGGCAACAACCTGCGGTCCGAGGTGTCGCAGGGGACCGTCTCGTCGCTGATCCACTCGACGGCGTTCATCGTCAACACCCAGGGCGGGGACGGCGAGCCTGACGGGCTTATCCACTTCCGGGACGCGCGGAACGCGACCGGCGAATGGAACGCCCGCACGCGCCGCCTCGACAACTTCCTGTCGGTGACGGCCCGAGACGACGACGGCCGGCCGTCGGCGCTGACGCTGTACCTGGACGGCCGCACGATCACCGCCGAGAAGGACTCCTCCGGCTGGACGGTCGACGAGCAGAAGCACGACTGGCACGTCCCCGCCGAACCGCTGCCGTACCGGCCGCGCCTCGACCGCCCGTTCGGATCGTCGCGCATCAGCCGCGAGGTCATGGGCTTGCAGGATCAGGGGACGCGGGCGCTGATCCGCCTTGAGGCGCACTCCGACATCTACGCGATCCCGGACCTGTGGATGCTCGGCGCCGACCAGAGCATTTTCAAGAACGCCGACGGGTCGCTGAAGGCTTCATGGCAGGTCGTGATGGGCCGCATCAAGGGGATCCCTGACGACGAGGACGCGGAGCATCCGCGCGCCGACGTCAAGCAGTTCCCCGCCGCGTCGCCCGAGCCGCACCTCGCGAGCCTGAACGCGTACGCGAAGATGTTCGCGAGGGCGACGAGCCTGCCGGACACGGCGGTCGCGATCACCGACCTGTCGAACCCGACGAGCGCGGAAGCCTACGACGCGTCCCAGCATGAGCTGATCGCGGAGGCGGAGGGCGCCACGGACGACTGGTCGCCGTACCTGCGGCGGGCGGTGGTGCGGGCGCTGGCCATGGCCAACGGGGTCAAGGCCGCCGACATCCCGCCGGAGTGGGCGACGATCGCGCCGCGTTGGCGCGACCCGCGTTACCTGTCGCGGGCGGCGCAGGCCGACGCCGGGATGAAGCAACTCAGCGCGATCCCGTGGCTGGCCGACACCGAGGTCGGGCTGGAGCTCCTCGGCTTGGACGAGCAGCAGATCGCGCGGGCGCTCGCGGACAAGCGGCGCTCTGGGGCGCAGGAGCGTCTGACCGCGCTGGCTGCGGCGGCGCAGGCGGCCCGGCAGAACCCGGCCGTGACCCAGCTGGGCGAGCGGCGTGCCGACGGCGGCTGAGGTCGCCGCCTACGCGGCGCAGCAGGACGACGTGGTCGCGCTCGCGCATGCGGACCTTGTCCGCTGGTGGGCGGAGCTGGACACCTCCGACGGCCGCACCGCAGCCGCCGCACTGGAGGCGTTCATGGCGGACCTGGTGGCCGCGTACGGGAGCGTGGCCGCGAGTCTGGCCGCCGACTTCTACGACGACCTGCGCGAGCAGGCCGACGCGCCGAGGCGGTTCCGCGCCCACGTGGCGGACCCTGTCCCGGCCGAGCAGGTCGGGGCTGCGGCACGGTGGGCGGCCGGCCCGATGTTCGGCGGTGACGGCCCGAACGCGGCGCTGGAACATGCGGCCGGTGCGGTGCAGCGGCTCGTTCAGCAGCCGGGCCGGGAAACGATCGAGCTGAACACGCGCCGCGATCCTGCCCGCCCCGGGTGGGCGCGGGTGCCGCGCGGCAAGGGCTGCGCGTTCTGCCGGATGCTCGCCGGGCGCGGCGCCGTGTACTCCTCGGCGCGGGCGGCGGGCGACATGCGCGCCTTCCACGACCACTGCAAATGCTCGGCGGTCCCGGTGTGGCGGGGGCAAGGCCTCCCTTACGACGCGGACGCGCTGGAGCGCGAGTACCTGCGGGCGCGCGAGAACGCCGGCGGCGGCAGCCCGAAGGCCGTGCTGGCGCAGATGCGCGAAGACCTCGGCGTCCGCTGAAGACTTCCCCGCCCAGGCGGCGGGGCGGCAGTACCCGATCGAAGCCCCAGGAGGGCCTGACCATGTCCGAGAGCACCACCGAGGCCGGGACGGCGCCCGCCGAACCCGCGCAGTCCACCGAGCCCCAGGAGGGCCAGGAGGGCGAGCCGACGACCTTCGACGCCGAATACGTGGCCAAGCTCCGCAAGGAGAACGCCAAGTACCGCACGGAGGCGAAGGCGAACGCGTCGGCGGCCAAGCGGCTCGCCGAGATCGAGGACGCAAGCAAGTCCGAGGCGCAGAAGGCCGCCGAGCGGCTCACGAAGGCCGAGCAGCGGGCCGCCGAGGCAGAGGCCAAGGTGCTGCGCCGCGAGGTCGCCCTGGAGCACAAGCTCGGCAAGGACGATGCGGCGCTGCTGGACAGCCTCACCGACGAGGACGCCATGCGCGCCCTGGCCGCACGGCTCGGAGCGGCCGCCGGCAAGAAGAGCAACTACGTGCCCCGTGAGGGCAGCAACCCCTCCGCCGGCAAGAACGGTGCGAGCGACGAACGCGAGTTCGCGCGCAGCCTGTTCGGGTCGGGCGGATAACCCCCGAAGGGAACCTGGTCATGGCCGTTTTCGGCACCGCTGACGCTCAGGTCCTCATGCCGCGGAACATCGCCGACGGCATGATCACGGCGTCCCGCTCCACCTCCGTCGTCGCACGGCTGTCCGGCCGCGAGCCGCAGCGGTTCGGCGAGGTGGACTACATCACCTTCAACGACTTCCCCAAGGCCGAGTTCGTGGAGGAGGGCGCGCAGAAGGCGTCCACCACGGGCGGGTTCGACTCGGTCAAGGCCAAGCCGCACAAGGCGCAGGTCACGATGCGGTTCAACCAGGAAGTCCAGTGGCTGGACGAGGACTACCAGCTCGGCGTGCTGAGCCAGCTCAGCGAGGCGGGCGGCGTCGCCCTGTCCCGCGCGCTCGACCTGGGCCTGATCCACCGGATCAACCCGCTGTCCGGGACGGTCATCACCGGCTGGGACAACTACATCACGGCCACGACCAAGCGGGTCGAGCAGGCTACGGCGGACGCCGACGCCGACTTCAAGGCGGCGGTCGGGCTGCTGCTCACCGCGTCGCCGTCGTGGCCGGTCAACGGCGCGGCGTTCGACTCGAAGTTCTCGTGGGCGCTGGCGAACCTGATGGAGCGCGACGGCTCCGGCGAGACGTCCCGGCAGCGGTACCCGCAGCTCGGCTTCGGCACGAACGTCACCAACTTCATGGGCATCCCCGTCGCCCAGGGCGACACCGTGTCCGGCACCCCGGAGGCGGCCGACACCAAGGTCCGCGCGATCGTCGGCGACTGGCAGGGTGGTGTCCGCTGGGGCATCCAGCGCAACCTCCCCGTCGAGATCATCCGCTACGGCGACCCGGACGGCCAGGGCGACCTCAAGCGCAACAACCAGATCGCGCTCCGCATGGAGATCGTCTACGGCTGGTACGTCTTCGAGGAGCGGTTCGCCGTGGTCGAGGACGCGGTGACGCCGTGAACATGACCCGGCACCGCAACAAGACCACCGGCAGCATCGTCCGCGTGGACGACGCGACCGCGGCGACGCTGGGCACCGAGTACCAGAAGTACGACGGGCAGGCCCGCGGGTACGAGGCGATGAAGGTCGCCGACCTGCGCGCGGAGATCGAGCGGCGCAACGAGGGCCGCGACGAGGCGGACCGGCTGCCCGACGACGGGCGCAAGGCCGACCTGGTCGCCGTCCTCGAAGCCGACGACGAGTAGGGCGCGCCCGTGGCCGAGATCATCAAGGTCGAGGATCTGCCCGCGGACCTGCGGGACGCGGACCTGATCGCGGACATGGTCGCGGGCGCGAACGCCAAGGCGTCACGGGTCGCCCCGTGCCTGGACTCGGTCGATCCGCCGCCGTCGGCGGGGATGCTCGCCGAGGCGAAGCTGGTCCTGCTCGGCGCGGTGAAGCGGTGGTGCGAGGCGGGCGCGGGCTCGTTCCAGCAGCAGACGGCGGGGCCGTTCGCGGTCACCACCGACACCCGGCAGCGGTCCGGGTACAACCTGTGGCCGTCGGAGATCGAGGCGCTGCAGGCGCTGTGCCGCACCGGGACGGCGGGCGCGTTCAGCGTCGACACGGCGCCGGGCTGCGCGGTCGACCATTCGCCGATCTGCGCGCTGGTGTTCGGTGCGGCCTACTGCTCGTGCGGCGCGGACCTCACGGGGGCCGGTCCGCTGTACGAGGACGTCCCGTGAACTTCCCGCACGGGGAAACGGTCGTGCGGATCCGGGTCACGCCCGGCGGCCGGGACCCGTACGGCGACCCCATCGGGGACGTCGAGACCCGCACCGACGTCACCGGCTGCGCGGTCGCGCCGCGGCAGGCCGGCGAACAGATCGGGCAAGGCCGCATCGCCGCCACCTCGGGCGTCACGATCTACGTCCCGCCGGACACGGACGTGCTGCCCAGTGACCGGTTCGAGGTGCGCGGCGCGGTGTGGGAGGTCGACGGGGAGCCGGCCGTGTGGCGGTCGCCGTTCACCGGGTGGGAGCCCGGCCGCGAAGTGCAGTTGACCCGCGTCGAGGAAGGGGCAGCGTGATGGCCGTCGAGCGGACCCGGTACGTGCCGAACCGGCAGCAGATGCGGCGGCTGATGCAGTCCCCGGACATGGCCCGGGCGATGCGGCGCGCGGCCGAGAACGCGCAGAAGGCGGCCGAGGGCATCGCACCCCGCGACTCTGGCGAGTACGCCCGGTCGTTCGAAGTGGAGACCCGCATCGTCGGGGACCGGCAGACGGCCGTGCTGTACAACACCGCCCCGTACGCGGCGGCTCTGGAGGTGCGCCTCCGGATCCTGGGCCGGGCCGCCGACCACGCCAAGCCATGACCGACCTCGCCCCCTATAGCGACGTCGAGCGGATGCTCGTCGCCGACCTGGGCGACTTCGGGGCGACGGGCACGGTTCTGCCCGCTGACCTGCCGGGCAGTCTGCCGTTCGTCCGTCCGCGTCGCATCGGCGGAAGCGACAACGGCGTGACCGATGTCGCCCGTGTCGTGGTCGACGTGTTCGCGGTGTCGCGTGCGACGGCGTGGGATGTCGCACGTCGCGTCCAGCAGCGCATGATCTCCGGGCCCCGCCGGATCCCCGACGCCGGGGTCATTGACCGGGCGGTCACGAATGTCGGTCCGCAGGACGCGCCCTACGAGGATTCGCGGGTGCGGCTGGTGACCGCGATCTACGACGTGTCGTCGCGCCGCCCCCGCTGACCGTACGAGCCCGCCCGGCTCCATCGCCCCAAGGGGGCACCCGCTTATGAGAGGAGACGGGCCATGCCCGCCTGGGACGAGCTGAAGAAGCACCAGAACCACCTGATCCGCAAGGCGCTCGAAGGCAGCGTGTTCGCCGCCCCGATCACCGCGCCGGCGGTGACGGCGCTGACCGACGCCACCTCCGAACTGCTCGACCTGCCGACCGGCTACGTCGACCTCGGCTTCATGTCCGACGACGGCGCCCAGTTCAGCTCCGAGATCGACTCCTCCGACGTCACCTCCTGGGGGTCGGTGGAGCCGACGCGCCGCGACATCACGCAGGACGTCACGACGCTGCAGGGCTTCTTCCAGGAGACCAACAAGATGACCGTCGCGTTGTACACCAACGTGGACGCGGCGTCGCTGGTCCCGGACGCGACGAGCGGTGAGCTGAAGGTCGACAAGCCGGACCGGCCCGCGTCCCGGCACTACCGCATCCTGACGCTGGGCGTGGACCTCGCCGACGCGGGCGAGATCTACGTCGCGCGGTTCCTGCCGCGCGCGTCCGTGACCGACAAGGACGACCAGGCGTTCCAGTCCGGCGACGACCCGCTCGGCTGGCCGGTCACCATGACCGCCTACAAGGACTCCGCGCTCGGCACCTCGGAGAGCTACTTCTTCGGCGGCCCCGGCTGGAAGGCGCTACTCGCCGACATGGGCTTCACCACGACCCCGTGACGACTCCGCGGCGCCGGTCTGCCGGGCGGGCGCCGGCGCCGCGGTTCCACGTCTCCCGCCCGCGAGGAGGTCCCCATGTCCGAGGTGTACGTGTCGCCCGACGGCCAGTCCCGGATGCGTGTGGCGTCGCCGGAGACGGCGATCCGGATGCGCGCCCGCGGCTGGCGCCCCGAGTCCGAGAAGGCGGCCGCCCCGAAGCCCGCCGCCCCGAAGTCCAAGTCCGAGCAGTCCTGACCTGAAGAATGGAGCCCGCCCATGCCTCCGCGTAGCCGTTCCGGCAACCCCGCCGTCCGCGCCGCCGCGTCCAAGACGCGCAAGCCGCCCGCGAAGAAGACCTACTCCCTCGCGAAGTACAGGGAGGAGGCGGGCGGCGAGCCGTTCCCGCTGGAGCTCGACGACGGCGAGGTCATCGAGATCCCCCGCCCGACCGGCGACGTGATGATGACGCTCGGCGAGAAGTACGCCGGTGCAGAGGAGGGCAACCTCCCCATCAAGGAGCTGCTCGGCGACCTGCTCGGCGAGCACTACGACACGGTCATGCCGGTCATCGGCGCCGAGGACTTCCATGTGATGGTCCGCTTCCTTGAGGACCTGTCGGAGCACTTCGGCCTGGGGGAAGCACTCGCCTCGCTTCGCTGATCGCCAGGTATGGCGACGCGATCGAGGCCGACCTCCCGCACCACTACCCCGGCGTCCGCATGCGGCAGCTGTGGACCGGCGAGCTCGGTATCCGCGAGGCGCTCAACCTGATCGACCGGCTGCCCCGGCACAGCCACCTCGCGGCGGCGATGGCCGATGACGACGATCTCGCCGACCTGATCGACGAGGACGCGCCCGCCCCGCCGCCGCCGCTGACGGAATGGTCGGCCGATCACGGGCTTCTGACGATCATCGCGGAGCGGCTGGGCGATCTGCTGGCCGCGACCGCGCAGGCCAACAGCGGCAAGAAGGTGCCGTCGCCGCGCCCGCTGCCGCGCCCTGAGACGGCGCTGAAGCGGAAGGTGAAGCGGCGCCGCGAGTACAAGCGGGAGCTGATCCGCGACCGGCTCGCGAAGGCGAAGGCCGCCGGACGGCCGACCATGTCCGACCTCGCTGCCGACCCCATGCACGCACTCACTGCGCCGAGGCGCCGAGACGGGAGGTGACATGCCCTTCCAGTCAGGTACCGCCTTCGTCCCGATCGTCCCGAGCTTTCGGGGCTTCCAGGCGCGTATCGCGCGGGAGTCCGGTGCGGGCGGGCGGCGCGGCGGCGAGGAGTTCGGCAGGTCGTTCGCGCCCGCTGCGGAGCGGGGAGCGCGCGGCCTGGGCGAGCGGCTGCGGGGGTCGCTGTCCCGTCTCGACGAGGCCATGGGGAAGATCGGCCTCGCGGGCGGGGCGGCGCTCGGCGCGGGCCTGCTCAAGGCCGTCGAGGCGTCCACGTCGCAGGGGAAGCTGCAGGCGCAGCTCGGCCTGTCGTCGAAGGAGTCGGCCCGGTTCGGCCGGCTCGCCGGGCAGCTGTACGCCGATGCGTACGGCGAGTCCATCGACGACGTCAACACCGCGATCGCCGCAGTGGTCTCGTCGATCGACGGGATGCGCGGTGCGAGCGACTCCGCCGTCCGGGACATGACCGCGAAGGCCCTGTCGCTGGCGAAGGCGTTCGACATTGATGTGGCCCGCGCCGTCCAGGTCGTCGGGCAGCTCGTCAAGTCGGGCCTGGTGAAGGACGCGGCGCAGGGCATGGACCTGCTCACCGCGACCCTGCAGAAGGTGCCCGCGGCCGTGCGTGAGGACGTCATCGACGCCCTCGACGAGTACGGCCCGTTCATGCAGCAGATCGGCATCAAGGGTCAGGCGGCTTTCGAGCTGCTCGCGGCCGGCGCCGCGAAGGGCATGTACGGGATCGACAAGACCGGCGACGCCCTGAAGGAATTCACCATCAGGGCGACGGACTTGTCCGCGTCCACGCAGGCCGCCTACAAGACCCTCGGCCTCGACACGCAGAAGGTTACGAACGACCTGCTCGCCGGCGGGCAGCGCGGCGCGAACGCCTTCGAGCTCATCATCACCAAGCTTCGCGGCATCAAGGACCCGGCCGAGCAGTCGCAGGCGGCGCTGGCCCTGTTCGGTACGCCGCTGGAGGATCTCGGCACCAAGGACATTCCGAAGTTCCTGCAGAGCCTGGACACGACGCGGAACAGCCTCGGCAACACGGCCGGGGCGGCGCAGCGCATGGCCGACTCGATGGCCAACACCGATGCCGCGAAGATCGAGCGTTTCAAGCGCAGCGTCGAGCAGGGCGTCACGAACGCCGCGATCGGTGCGATCCCCTGGCTGGAGCGCCTCGGCGGCACGGCCAAGAACCTCGGCATCACCCCGGCGGGCGTGACGCAGTTCGCTCTGGCGGTGACGGGTGTCGCGGTCGCCGCGAAGCTGACCGCTGCCGCTGTGTCCGCGCTGACGTTCCAGGTGGCGGGGCATTCGGCGGCGAGCCTCACGGCCGCTGCGGCGACCCGCACCTACACGGCGGCGGTGCGCGCGTGGATGGCCACGAACTTCATGCGGGGCTTCACCAACATCAACGCGGCGATGGCCGCGAACGCCACGCTGATGACCCGGCTCGGCGCGGCGCTGAAGTCGCAGATCCTGCTGTGGCGCCAGCAGGCCGCCGCGCAGGGCGTGTCCACCGCGCGGGTCATCGCGCACGCGGCCGCGCAGCGCGTGGTGGCGGCGGCGACGTGGCTGTGGACGGCGGCGCAATGGGCGCTGAACGCGGCGCTCGCGGTGGTGACGTCCCCGATCGGGCTGATCGTGATCGCGATCGGACTGCTGATCGGCGCGATCGTCATTCTCTACAAGAAAAATGAGACGTTCCGCAATTTCGTTAACGCGGCATGGACGGCGATCAAGAACGCCATTATGCAGGCGTGGACGTTCATCAAGCCGATCTTCATGCAGATCGCGCACGTCCTCATCAACGTCGTCGGCACGGCGCTTCGCTGGTATTGGGCGTACGTGAAGTTCGTGTTCACCACCGTGTGGACGATCATCTCCTACGCGTGGGCCGGGATCCGGATCATCTTCACGGCGATCGCCGGGTTCCTTCAGGGGCCGCTGAAGATCGCATGGATCGTCCTGCAGAACACGATCAAAATCGTGTGGATCGCGATCCAGATCTACATCAAGATCGCGTGGGCGATCATCAAGACGTACTTCAACGCGATCAAGCTGTACATCACGGCCGTCCTGATCCCGATCTTCAAGTTCCTGTACAACAACGTCGTCAAGCCGGTCTTCAACGGCATCGTCACGGTCATCAAGTGGGCGTGGGCCGGGATGAAGGTCGTGTTCAACGCGATCAAGAACTTCCTGTCGGCGACGCTCGCCCCGCAGTTCCGGGTCTTCAAGTCCGTCGCCGGGAACGCCTGGACGGGCCTGAAGACGGTCATCAGCACCATCTGGAACGGTGGCATCAAGCCCGCGTTCAACGCGCTCAAGTCGGCGCTCGGCACAGTGAAGAGCGCTTTCCAGACGGCCGTCAGCGCCATTAAGTCCCACTGGGACAAATTGAAGGGCATTGCCAAGACGCCCGTGAATTTCGTGATTGGAATTTACAATCGCGGAATCGTCGGGCTGGTCAACAAGCTGGCCGACTTCGCCGGGGTGAAGACGCGCCTGTCTCCGATCCCCCTGCTAGCACGTGGCGGCACGCTCGACAACCCGATGCCCGCGCAGCCGATGGTGACGAACGGGGCGCTCGCGATCGTCGGCGAGGGGCGGCGGCAGTACCCCGAGTTCGTGATCCCCACCGACCCCAGGTACCGGCGCCGGGCGCAGGCGCTGTGGGCGATGGCCGGCCAGAAGGTCATGGGCTCCAAGCCCGCGAACAAATGGCTGCGCGGCCCGAACGCCCTGAACGGTGAGGGCATCGGCTTCGCCCGAGGCGGGTCGCTTCAGGCGCTGGCGTTCGGCGGGATCATCGGGAAGTTCGTGGACGGCGTTCGCAACTTCACCGTCGGCAACGTCACCAAGGGCGCGGAGACCCTTCTCGGGAAGGTGCTCGGCGGGACGGTCCCCGGCACCGGCAAGTTCCGTGACGTCGTCGCTGCGGTCCCCGGATGGATCAAGCGCTCCGTGCTGGACTGGGTGAAGAAGAAGGTCGCGACCTTCGGCGGCGGCCCCTCCATGGAGCGGGCGCTGAACTGGGCGAAGACGCAGGACGGCAAGCCGTACCAGTGGGGCGGCAACGGCAACCCCTCGTGGGACTGCTCGGGCTTCATGTCGGCGATCGAGTCGGTGATCCGCGGGCAGAAGCCGCACCGCCGCTGGGCTACGTCCTCGTTCAACGGGGGGACCCCGCCGGGCTGGCACCGCAACCAGAAGTCCGGCTTCATGATCGGCGTGCTGGACAACGGCAACGCGCACGCGAGCCACACGGCGGGCACGCTGCTCGGCCACAACGTCGAGTCCTCCGGGAGCGGCGGCGTCCGTGTCGACCACGGCGCCCGCGGGTTCAACAACGCGATGTTCCCGTGGCGGTACGGCCTGAAGTTCGACGACGGCGGGCAACTGCCGCAGGGCGCGACGCTGGCGCTGCACAACGCCCGCCGCCCGGACCGGGTGCTGACGGATGCGCAGTGGAGCGCGATCTACGGTGCGGCCCGCGGCAGCGACGGCCCGTCCACGGTGAACAACATCTACGCCCGCACCGCCGACTTCACGGTCCGGGACCTGGAAGTGCTGGAGCGCAGGCAGGCCGCCAACGCTCGACTGGGGAGGCCACGCTAGATGCCGCTTCTCACTGGCACCCGGACCGGCCCCGGCACGGGCATCCCGCTGCCCGGCGTCGGGTTCGCGACCGCGTCCTTCACCGACCCGTCGGGCACGGTGTGGCCGCTGACCGACGAGGCGTCCGGATGGTTCACGCTCTCCGACGGCGTGTCCGGCCTGGACGTCACCCCGTACGAGCTGACCAAGGACTCCTACCCGCGCGGCGGGTCGAGGCTGCGGCACCGGCAGCCGGCCGAACGCACGATCATCTGGCCGCTGCACGTCTACGGCGACACGCACCTGCAGTTCCTCGGCCGGTGGCGTGACCTCGGCACGGCATTCGCGGCGACGCTGCACGACGGGCCGGGCTGGCTGGAGATCGCCCGCCCGGACGGCACCCGCCGCCGCATCCAGGTGATCTATCAGGACGGGTTCGAGGGGCGGGCGCAGCAGGGCACGGGCATCATCTCCGACACGGCGATCCTCGCGCTGTACTGCCAGGACCCGTACTGGCTGGACCCGGTGCCGGTGACCGAGCACCGCTCATACGGGCTCGGTGTCGACTTCCTGAACCCGTTCCCGTCGGTGTCGTCGGGCAGGGTGCTCGGCGAGACGACCTTGCTGAACACCGGGAGCGTGGAGGCGTGGCCGACGTGGACGATCACCGGTCCAGCGACCCTCGTCACGATCACCAATCAGGACACGGGCGAGGCGTTCGTCCTGGACCCGGACGCCGACGGCATCGGCCACGGGCCGCTGCTTGCCGGTGAGCAGGTGGTCGTCACGACCGACCCGCCGCGCGTACGCGGCCCGCTGGGCGAGACGTGGACGGGCGCCCTCAACTGGCCGGGTGCCGTGCTGTGGTCGCTGCGGCGCGGCGTGAACCGGGTGAACTTCCAGCTCGACGGCGCCGCTGAGGGCAGCGCCGTGGACGTGTCTTTCAACGCCCGCTACGAGATGGCCTGATGATCACGCTGCTGGTCACCGACCAGAACTTGAACGTCATCGGTGACCCGCTCGACGGGTGGACGAACCTCGACGTGACGCGCCGCTTCAATGAGCCCGCGTCCGGGACGGTCGACCTGCCCGCCTCGCTGGAGGTCATGTCGATCCTCCAGCCGGGCAACCGCCTCGTCGTGATGCGGGACGGCGCGGTGTGGACGGCAGGGCCGATGGAGATCCCGCAGGAGATCGAGGTCGGCTACGGCGGCGGCGACTCCAGCGGCGGGCAGGCCCCGCCCGGCGACATCTCGATCAACTTCACCGACGACCTCGGCCGCATCGCCGGGCACTTCACCTGGCCGAACCCTGCCGTGGCGTGGGCGAGCCAGCCCGCGAACACGTGGCGGACCATCAACGCGACCGGCGGCGAGACCATCATCCGCACGCTGGTCAACGAGAACTGCGGGCCCGGAGCGCTCACGGCCCGGCGCATCCCGCGGCTGATCCTCGGCCCGCTCTCCGGGGCCGGCACGACGACGCTCGTCAACACGCGCTTCGAGGGCGTGCTGGAGGCGTGCCGCCGCGTCGCCATCGACGGCGGCGGGATCGGCTTCCGGACCCGGCAGGACGGCAGAGACATCGTGTTCGAGGTGTACCAGCCGCGGGATCTGTCCCGGACGGCGCGGTTCAGCTTCGGCCTCGGCAACCTCCGCTACCTGCGGGCGAAGCTCAGCGCCCCGACCGTCACGCACGCGCTGGTGGCCGGGACGGAGGACGAGGGCGCGACCACGAGGGCGTTCGTCGAGGTCGCCGACACGGCAGCGGCGTCCACCTGGTACCGCGTGGAGAAGTTCGTGGACGGCTCGGCCACCGACGACACGGCGGGCGAGCTGACGCAGGCCGGCCGCGATGAGCTCGCTGGCGGCGCGGCCCCGGTGGAGCTGGCCACGGTGACGGTGGACATCCCGGACAGCGACGAGGGGCCGGGCCAGATCGCGGGCCGGGACTTCGATCTCGGCGACCGCGTGTCGGTGCAGCTGCCGAACGGCGAGCAGGTCACCGACCTTGTCCGCTCGATGCACCTGCAGGCGACACCGACGGGCGGCGAGCAGGTGACGACTCTGGTGGGCTCGCCGGAGGCCACGAGCGACCCGCAGATGGTGCGGCTGGTGCGGGACTTGTCGCGCCGCATCGGCCGGATCACGGCCCGCTGACATGGACATGAGGAGGGGTTGATGGCCGAGGCGTCCTGGCCGGACCCGGCGAACGGCCGGGTGGTCTCTGAGAGCGAGTACGAGAAGCTCGCCGCGCGCTTCTCCGACGACGGGATCCTGAACGGCCCGTTCGACTCGACGCCCGTCGTGGCGGGCGCCGGTCTGCAGGTGCTGATCCAGCCGGGATTCGTCGCGAACGTGCGCGGGTTCGCGTGGGAGTCGGGCTCGACCGAGTTCCCGCTGACGATCGACTCCAACAACCTCACGGCCGGGACGCGCCTGGACTGGGTCGTCCTGCGGCTCGACCGGTCCACGTGGCAGGTCCGGGCCGCCGTCCGGAAGGGCACGCCCGGCGCCGGGCGGCCCGCGCTGGTGCGAAACCTGTGGGGCACGGGCGTGTACGAGATCCCGCTCGCGCTCGTGTCGGTGCCGGTCGGCGCGTCGAGCGTGGACGTCACCCCGTACCCGCTGTACGTCGGTTCGCGGATCCGTTTCGCGACCGGCTTCGACGAGCCGGACGCCGCGCCGGGGGCGCTGCGCTGGAGCATCGGCGGCTACGACAGCTACGACGGGAGCGCCTGGACGCGCGTCATCGGCGACACCGGGTGGATCAACCTGAACCTGGACTGGACCACCGTGTGGTCGAAGACCAGCGCCGACACGTGCGCCGTCAAGCTGAAGAACGGCATCGTCGGCCTCAAGGTCTCCGCCACACGCAAGACGTTCTTCGGGCGCACCGACCCTGACGGGTCACAGCTGGTCACCCTCCCGATCGGGATGCGGCCAGTCGGGCACCCGGCGTACGGGGTCGGGCAGTTCAGCTCGGGCGACAGCATCCGGATCGACTGCCTCACCGACGGCCGCGTGGTCGCGATCTTCCCCTCGCGGGACATCCCGGCCGGCGCCACCCTCCGCTGCGGCGTCACGTTCCCGATCTAGGAGATATGCATGGCTGCTGACGGCCACCTTTTCGGGGGCGCCATCTCGGACTACGTCATCGCGGTCGGCTCCGGCGACGCGCTGCTGCTCGCCGCGAACGCCCCCGTCTGGTTCTACAACGCCCGGATCGGCGGCACCCGCTACGAGACGGGCTTGACCGACATCAACGGCGGGACGATCACGGAGGTCATGTCGGATTCCGCCGGTGCGATTCCGCAGTTCCGCGGCCCGACCGGGATCCGGACCATGTGGGCGGACGCCTCCGCCGGTGCCGGGCCGAGGCGGCTGATGGTCGCCGTGGACCTGAGCGATGAAGTCGCCGAGCTGGTCGCCCAGGTCGCGACGCTTGAGGCCACGCTCGCCGAGTTGTCATCCGCGCCGGCGTGGGTGCGGCGGGACCCGGCTACCGGCGCCTGGCCCGCCCGCCCCGAGACGGGCCGGTGGGTGATCTGGGTGGACACGCTGCCGCTCACCCCGTCGCCTCCGGCGATCGGCGGGACCGGGATGGTCGACGGGCTGGACATGTACTGGGGAGGCGCTTGATGCCGCTCCTGCTGTACGCCGCGCAGGACGGGCAGCTCGTCTCCTACACCTCGCGCGGGTCGAGCCCCCCGCCGAGCCGCCTGCTGGTGGGCGCGTACGTCGGGCACCCGGACTCCTCTACCGCGTCGTTCGCCGCGGCGAACGACGCCTACGGGCCGCTGGTCATCCGGCGGCAGTTCAACGCCAACATCCCCGCGAGCTTCTCGGCGTCGTCGTCAGGGCCGGACGTCGGCAAGGCATGGACCTCGTTCCTGTCGGTGAAGGCCGACCCCGCCGAGATCATCGCCGGGACGTGGGACGACGAGATCACCAACTTGGCCGCGACCGGTCCGACCGACAGGCCGTGGTGGTTGACCTGCTGGCACGAGCCGGAGAACGACGTGCCCGCGTTCCAGCCCGCACCGAAGAACCCCGCGTTCCCCGGCGGCGCGCAGCAGTTCGTGACCATGTTCAAGCACTTCTACGAGCTGGTGAAGGCCGCGAATCCGGTGGTGCGCTGCGGCCCCGTGCATCTGGGCTCGGCGTGGAAGTCGGGTGCGCCGGTCACCGGAGGGGCGGGCAGCGTCCGGTACGAGGCGACGGACTGGATCGTCCCGCCCGACCACGCCGACTTCTACGGGGTCGACACCTACAACTCCAAGACCACGACCGGCCGGAACACCCTCGCGACGGCGGAGAACTTCCAGCGCTGGTTCGCCTATTTCCAGGGCCTCGGCCGGCCGTTGACGATCCCGGAGTTCGGGCGCGTGGTGAACCCCGATGACCCGACGGCGCGGCCGCGTGAGATCGCCGCGTCGGTCGCGTGGGCGCAGGGCACCGGGAAGTTCGACCTGATCATGTACTGGGACGCCGATGACCCGAACACGGGCGCGTGGTCCCTTGACGAGCTCGGCCGCGACGCGTGGCGTGCGGCTGCGGAATCCGGGAGGGCATTGGCGTGAGCATCGCGTACAGGGACGGCGCTGTAGGGCTCGTGACCGCCGCCGGGCAGACGCTGGCGGTGACCATCCCGGCGCCCGTGGTAGCCGGGGACGGGATGATCCTGGCCGTCGACATGGCCGAGGAGGTGAACCCCGGCAGCGGCTGGGCCCTCCGCAAGAAGATCACCACGTCGGACGGCACCAACAACACCTTCGTGTTCAGCCGGGTCGCGGGGCCTGACGACGCCGGGACGGTCGTCACGGTGCTGGCGAACGCGACGAAGTCCCGCGGCTCCGCGGCGCTCGCAGTGTGGTCCGGGACCGACCCTGGCGACCCGATCCACCAGATCGCCTCCACCTCGGACACCGCAAGCTCCACGACCCACACCACCCCCGGCACGATCACCACGGAAATCGCCGGGTGCTGGGAAGTGGAGATCGTCTGCAGCAAGAGCCCGAACGGGAATCCGATCACGACGTGGACGCCGCCGTCGGGGTTCACCGCCCGCAAGACCGCCATGTCGGGCGCCGCGTCCGGCGAGTCGCAGCGCGAGGTCGCCATCGGTGACTCCGGCACGGACAAGGCGTCCGGTGCCACGCTCGGCGGGCACGTCTGGACGGCCGACGTGGCATCCAGCAACACCGCGCTGTACACGATCGCCCTCGCACCGGCGACCGGCACCCAGACCGTGCACCCGATCTCGGATGTCACCACGACCGGATGGACGCCGACCCCGGCGCTCGCGTCCGGGCAGCCGCAGGCGTCGCACCTGTCCGACGGCCGCGACTCCTCCTACCTGGAGACGTCCACCGGACCGACCGCGCTGGTCGGCGAGTGGAAGCTCGGCCGCGTCGTCCCGCCAGGCGCGGGGCAGGACATGACCCTCACCGTCCGGTGCCGGGACACCTCCGCCACGTCCGTGACGCGCGTGATCGAGCTGATGCAGGGCTCCACGGTCATCTCCACCTCGACCGACACGACCGTCCGGTCATCACTGACGAGCGTGCCCGTGACGGTTCCCGCGGCGGATCTGGCGGCGGTCACGGACTGGTCGGACCTCCGCGTCCGCGTCACCCAGACCACGGCGTAGCCGATGGCGACCACGCAGATCGCGGCCGTCTCCCTGACCGGCGCGGCGCCGTCACAGGCCACCACGCAGATCGCTGCCGTGACCCTGTCCGGGCCGGCGCCAAGCCAGGCTCAGACCCGGGTCGCCGCAGTGTCGCTCACCGGGCCGCTGACGACGCAGGCTCGGACGCGGATCAGCGAGATCTACCTGACTGGTGCCCGGCCGGCGGACTCGCCCGCCTCTCCGTGGTGGCTCGCCCATGACGGCCAGTTGATGCCGGTCCAGCTGTACGCGCTGCGGGACGGACGGCTGGTCTGACCTCAGCGCAGGCGGAGGGTACGGCCCTTGCCGATCCCCTTCGCCTTGACCTTGCTGCCGAGGCGGGTCTGCGCGCCGACGATCTCCATGGTGGTCACGCCCAGGTCGGCGGCGGCGTCATGGACCGTGATGGGACCGGCGGCGAGCAGGGCGAGGAGCCGCCGGTCCAGGTCGGCTTTCGCGTTCCGCTTGGCGGCCTTCTCCTGGTAGCGCTCGTGCGCCCGCTGGTGAAGGTCCCGCTGGCGGGCGATGTCCTCGGCGGTCGGCTCCGGCAGCGGGGCGGGCGGCCGGCGCCGCTCCTCGGCGCGCTGCTGCCGGGCCTGCTGCTTCGCCTCGGCGGCGGCAACGGAGATCGCGACGTTGTCCATGCCGACCTTGCCGGTGAGCGCCTCACCGCAGTGCTGGCAGCGGGTGCCGGTCTGCACGAGCATGCCGCTGCGGAACGGCAGCACGCCGGCGGCGCCCCGTGCCCGCGTGTGGATCTTGCCGCCGCATGCCGGGCAGAACGCCCGATTGTTCACCAAGCCCATGCCGATGCGACGCACTCGGACGCCGCACGGTTTACGCCGAAGGTGCCGCTGTCACCATCCGGCCAACGAAACGGAAGGCGGTGACGATGGCCGATGACCCGTCGCTCTGGGATCTGCAGCGCCTCATCGAACGCAACCACGCCGACTCCCGTGAAGACATCCTCGACCTCAAGGCGCAGATGGCGCGGGGCCACGAGCAGACCGACGCACGGTTCAAGGAGTACGTGCTCCGCGAGGTGTTCGACGCCCGGGAGAAGTCGATGCTGCTGCGGATCGGCAACCTGGAGGAGGCGGCGAAGACCGCCAAGACGCAGATCAGGGGCGCGCTGATGGCGTCGGCGGGGTCGGTCATCGCCGGGATCCTCATCGCGATCATCCTGTCGGTGGTGCTCGGCGGGGGCGGGAAGCCGTGACGGGGCGGGCGCGGGCTCGCGGCCTCGACGTGATGATCCTGCTGGGCGTGGTCGCGCTGGTGCTGGGTGCGCTGTGGGGTGCGCTGGCGATCGTGGACCTGCGTCACGACAACGCGGTCCTGGCGCAGCAGGTGGAGCGGCTTGGCGGGGTGCCGCTGAAGTCGCCGCGGCCGGGGCCGCCGGGCGAGCAGGGTCCGCCGGGTGAGACCGGCAGGCAGGGCGTCCCGGGTGAGGGAGGTGCTCCGGGACGGCGGGGCGCGCCGGGGAAGGCCGGCCCGTCCGGTGCCGTGGGCGCGTCGGGTGCGCCCGGCAAGGATGGCGCGGAAGGCGCGGAGGGTCCGCAGGGTCCTCCGGGTCCGGCCGGGCCGAAGGGCGATCCGGGCGAGCGGGGGCCGTCCGGTCCGCCGGGGCCCGCGTGCCCGTCCGGCTATCACGTGGAGACCGTGAAGGTCGTGACGGCGGGCGGCCCGACCGATGCCGCGACATGCGTGAGGGATGAGGAGTGATGACGGAGATCGATGTGGACGAGGTGAACGTGCCGCCCGTGCCGGAGCCGGACGTGCCGGATGACGGCTACCTGGACCCGGACGACACCTACACGGAGGGGCGCGGATGAAGCTGGAGAAGCGCAGCGCGTTCGGCTGGCCTGCGACGGCGGCCTCGTCGGCGCCGTGCAAGAACGGCCTCGTCGTCCACTACGACGGCAGCAACCAGGGCCTCGCGGGCAAGAGCCACGCGTCCTGCAGGGCGTACTGGAAGGCGACCCGGAAGTTCCACATGGGTCCGGCGCGCGGGTGGCTGGACATCGGCTACTCGTTCGGGGTGTGCCCGCACGGGATCGTGATGGAGGGCCGGGGCTGGCAGCGGCAGCAGGCCGCGCAGCCCGGCGGGAACTCGACCTGGACCTCCGTAACGTTCATGTCGGGCGACGACGAGCGCCCCACCGCCGCGCAGGTCGCCGCGTTCAAGGAGCTGCGGGCGTGGCTGCGCGGGAAGGGCCTCGGCTCCGCGATCCGGGGGCACCGGGACTTCATCTCCACCAGCTGTCCCGGCTCGACTCTCTACTCGATGGTCAAGAGCGGCGCGCTCGCGGGCGCGGCCGGAAAGGACGACGACATGCCTCTCAGCGGCAACGACGCGAAGTTCATCGCGGACGCCGTGTGGCGTCGTGACGAGATCGCGGCCCCCGACGACAACCCGAAGAACCCCACCTGGTGGGCGTCCTCGCATCTGGTGGACCACGGGCGGCGGCTGCGGGAGATCCTCGCGAAGGTCAACGCGCAGGGCGCCGCGATCGGTGAGCTGTCGAAGGCGGTCGCGTCGCTGGCCGCCGACCGGGGTGAGGCCGTGGACGCGGACGCGCTGCTCGCGCGGATCGAGGCCGCGATCGAGCGGGTCACGGTCCGGCTCGACGTCCAGCCGGACACCGAGCAGAGCTGAAGGAGAACGCCATGAAGATCGGTTCCTACGCGAAGGCCGTCGTCGCCGCCGTGGTCGCCGGGGGCACGGCCCTCGGCACGGCCCTCGCCGACGACAAGGTGACGTCCGGCGAGTGGGTCGGTGTGGCGCTGGCGGTGCTGGGCGCGCTCGGCATCACCTACGCCGTCCCGAACGCGCGGGTCTCGGACGACCTGCGCAGGTGAGCAGGTAGCCTGACCGGCGTCGGCGGGTGGGGAAGCCCGACCGGCACGCGCCCCGTCTCCCGATGAGCGGCCCCAGGGCCGAGGGAGGCGGGGCGTTTCGCTGCGCCCTAGACATTCCGCCGCTACCCGACGTACCGTCCACATGGGACCTGGCACGAACGGCCCGTCCTCCTTCGGGAGGGCGGGCCGCTTCGTTGTGTCCGGGGTCAGTGGCAGCGGTCGGCCGTCCCGACCACGGAAACGATCACGAGTGTGCCGCCGGTGATCCACTGGCTGTAGGTGGGCCAGCATGCCGTCTCGATCGCCTTCAGCGCGCGGACCGCTCGCGCCTTGCCGTCCACCCACTCCGGCACCGGGTTCAGTGCGCTGGCCTCCATCTCGCCCCACTGGGCGATCATCCAGTCCCGCGCCCCGGCCGGGTCGGTGTGCACGGCCGCGATGAACCGCGGCGACTTGCGCAACCAGTCGGCGGTGCGGACGGGCGGCCGGTCGGGCGAGTTCAGGTCGAGCGTGTCGGTACGGCCGAGCCGCGCCCACTCGTTCCCGTGTCCCGACCAGCGATAGCAGTGGTAGTGCGTGACCCGCACATCGGCCCGCTTGGTGGTGTCCGGGGCGATCAGGTGCGTCATCGCGTGGCCTCTCGGCGTTCGGCCCGGCAGGCCCTCCCCGCAGGGGAGCCCCTTGCGGAGAGAGCCTGCCAGGGGATCATGGTTACGGGCGGGTGGACACGGCGGGCGGCGGCGCCCCGGTGCCGGTGTGGCACGGCTCGACCGCGACGACGCACGGGTTCGGCGGGCAGCACGGCTTCGCGCCGACCCAGAACTCGGTGTCCACCGGGTACCCGGTCGCCTCCAGCGCGGGCATCGTCCGGTGGACCTCCGCAGCGGTGTGCGACGTGCCGGGCCCTGGCGGGACGTGGTGCAGGTACCGGCCGAACATCCGGTCGCAGAAGGCCGCGTAGTCCTCGCTGTGCAGGATGAACGCGTGCCACGCGGGGTCGACCGTCTCGTCCATCGCCAGGCGCACGTGCGGGTTGTCGGCGACGGCCCGCATCCAGACGAGCATCTGGGAGACCATCCGCTCGGCGTAGGCGAGAGTGACCTCCTGGTGCTTGGCGACGTAGGCCGCCAGCGTTCTGAACAGCTCCGGCGAGACGAGCTCGCGGGGATCGGCGGCGGCCGGGGCCGCCCGTTCGATGGTTGCGGTCATGCTGACCTCCATCGGCGCGCCTCATGATGGGCCGCGGCCAGGGCGCGCGCCTTCTCCTCTGGCCGTGGGCTGGTTGGGGGCGGCGCGACTGGGAGTCAGGGGCGGTCCTCGACCGGCAGCGCCACCCCCGGCCTAGGCGATCTGCTCGGCCACGTAGCGGGCGGGCTCGGCAGTGCCGTCGGGGACCTCGATCGTCCGGGCGTTCCCCTCGGGTGTCCGGGCCCGCCACGTACCGCCGCCCATGTCGATGATCGTTGAGACGGGGCGCCCGCCCTTGGTGAGGAACCACAGGCCGCCGTAGTCGATGAGGTCGTACTCGCCGACCTTCACCGGCGCGGTCACCGGGCCACCTGCCGAAGGTGCCAGTCGACCGTCACCGCGAGGTGCTCCTCGCTCGGCGCCTCCACCAGGCGCAGCCCGTGCCGGCCCGGCACCATCGCCCACCACGAGCCGGTCGCGTCGCCGTGCCAGTGCACGATGCCCTTCGGAATGGGCGGCGGGGGATCGGCGATAGGGGGCATGTCCACGACCGTGTCTTGTAGCGTTCTCACCAGCCGGACTCCGATCCGGTCAGGCCCCGGATAACCGGCGTTCGCGCGCCGGCCGGGGCCGCTCTGTGTCTTGAGACACATTCACGCCCCGCCGTGCGAGGAGGCGCAAGACTATTGCGCAATTTTGCGTCACGTGCGGTACTGAAGGCATGACTCTTCAGACATCCACGGCGCGATCGCCGCTCGACATGCGACAAGACCTCGGCAAGCACCTGCGCGGGCTGCGCAAGCGCGCCGGGCTCACCGGCGTCCAGCTCGCCGAACTGCTCGGCTGCCACCCGTCCAAGATCTCCCGCATCGAACTCGGCACCGCGATCCCCTCGCCCGCCGATGTGCGCGCCTGGTGCATGCACACCGGCGCCGAGGGTGAGGCCGAAGACCTCGCCGCGCAGGCCACCAGCGTCGAGGTGGCCTACTCCGCGTGGCGCAGCACCCAGCGCGCCGGCGGGCTGCTGCGCCTCCAGCAGGACGGTGTGACCGAGCTGACCGAGCGCACCCGCCGATGGCAGGCGTACGAGCCGCGCGTCCTGCCGGGGATCCTGCAGACGGTCGCGTACGCCTCGGCGATCCTGGAGGTGACACGGCAGCGGCTCGACCGCCCGGACGACGTCGAGCCGGCGGCGCGGGCCCGGTTCGCTCTGCGGCGCGTGCTGGACGGCCCGGCGACGTTCGCGTACCTGATCGAGGAGCATGTCCTGCGGGAGCCGATCGCGGGCCCGGAGGTGATGCGCGAGCAGGCCGAGCAGCTCATCGCCGACTCGCACCGTGCGAACGTGTCGATCGGGATTATCCCCCTCGGGCAGCTCCGCACCAGGCACGCGACAGAGAACTTCACGATCTTCGACGAGACGATGGTGCGCGTCCAGCTCTTGCCGGGCCGGTTTACCGCGACGGCCCCGAGCGACGTGGCGGAGTACCACGCCGCGTTCGAGATGCTGTCGGGCATGGCGGTGTACGGGGATGAGGCGCGGGACCTGATCCACGCTGCGGTCCGGTGACAGCACACCGCCCGCCGACCGGTAGGCCGACGGGCGGGCGCGCGCGGGGGCTAGCGGATGGCGAACTGGAAGATCCCCCAGTAGGCCAGGCCGCACAGCGCGAGGCCGAGCGGGGCGACCGCGAGCGCGAGCTTCACGCGGCGGCTCACGGCGCCACCTGCGCGCGGTAGTTGGTGCCGAACCCGTCCTTGGTGAACGTGACCGTCTCCGGGGTGAACTTGCCCTCGGCGCACACGACACCGGTCGCCTTCTCCTTCGGTGCGAGCGCCATCGTGTCGAACTCGCCCTCGGCCTCACCGACCGCGGCCTTGCGCTTGGTGCCGCCGGTGTCGGTGACCTCGAAGTAGAACGGGTTGATGTCGAGGTTCTTGGTCGTCTGGTTGGTGACGGTCACCTTGACGCAGGTGTACTTGCCGCCGCTGGAGATGGGGCCGGGCTCGTAGGCGGTGCGCTTGGCCTTGAGGTTCACCGGGACCGTCTTCGGTGTGGCCTTGGTGGTCTCGCCGCCGGCGGCGCCCTTCTCCGCGGGCTGTACTGGCTCGGGCTCAGTGGGGACCGCGCAGCCGGTGAGGGCGAGGCCGAGCACGGCCGCCAGGGCGATGAGCTTCTTCATGGGGTTCCTCTCGCAGGTGGTCGGCGCGGGCGAGCGTTGGACGCGCCGCCCCACACCGCGGGTTCACACACGGTGATCCACTGTCACGATCCGGCCACGCAAAGAGTGACCGTCATACTGTGGATTTGAAGCCGCTGACGGCTCGCATGGACTTCGACCTCCGCGAGGTCCCGCCCGGTTTCAAGCAGGCCGTCGAGGACGCCTGCAACGCCGAGGTCGAGGCCGACCGGCGCATCGACGTCAGGACGCTGCCGCGCGCCGAGGCGTTCGAGATCCCCGACATCATCCGCACCGCGACGAACCTGGTGCCGCCGGAGGTGGCGGACGTCCGGATCGTCGACATCGTCGGGCTCGACACGCAGGCCGACGGCGGCACCCATGTCGGCTCCACCAAGCAGATCGGCCGGATCACGGTCGCCAAGGTCGAGAACAAGGGCCGCGGCTTCCGCCGCCTCCGCATCAAGATCACCGACTAGCCGGGCCGTGGGCCGGGTACCGGCGGCGGGCGCCTCCGCCGCCGGCACCCGGGGTTCGGGGGACGGCGCTCTAGGGTGACGGCCGCGACAGCGCGTCGACCGAGATCAGGCCGTGCTCCACGATGTCGACCGCGCGGTCGAGGGCCGTCCGCATCGACAGGGGGTCGTAGCCCTCGCGGCGGCAGTGCGCGACGACCGCCTGCATGCCGCCGATCGCGATGCCGGACGCGGCGACGGCGTCGATCTCGGAGATGCCGGGGCACAACTCGCGCAGCAGCGCCTCGATCACCTCCTGGGCGTCGGTCATCCGCTGCAGCGCGCGGGCCCGCAGCGCGGGGCGCTCCAGGACGAGGGCGATCTGCACCGGCCCGTAGTCGCGGTGCTCCGCCACGAGCGCGTTGAGGACGTCCACGATGCTGCGCCGGATCGTCTCCATCGGGGTCTCGCCCGGGGTGCGGCGCAGCCGTTCGGAGACCTCGGCGAGCCGGTCGTCGATCTCGGCGAAGACCACGTCCTCCTTGGACGGGAAGTAGCTGAAGAACGTGCGCGGGGCGACGTCGGCGGCGGCGGCGATGTCGGCGATCGTCGTCTCCTCGTAGCCGCGCTCGGCGAACAGGCGCAGCGCGGCGGTCGCGATGGCCTGCCGGGTGCGCAGCTTCTTGCGCTCGCGCAGGCTCGGCCGCTCCGTCCCCTCGCCGCCGTTCGCCTCGTCCATGTGACGCACGTTACCACCATTGCAAAGTTGCACGTATTGCAAATCTGCACCGATGGGTGTTCTCTGCGGACATGGCGCGATTCCTGGACGCACTGGGGCGTCTCTGCGTGCGGCGGCGGCGCACCGTGTTCGAGCTGTGGGTCGCCGTCATCCTCGGCGCCGGCGTCCTCGGCCTGACGCACGGCGGCATGTTCGTCCAGCAGAGCACGCTGCCCGGCACCGAGACGCAGCGCGCCATCGACGCCCTCCACCAGGACTTCCCGGCGATGACCGGGCCGACCGCGACCGTCGTGTTCCACGAGACCCGCGCCGCGAGCCCGGCGGACTGGCGGGTCGCGCTCACCATCGGCCGGTCGATCGAGAACATCGGCGCGCTGAAGCGCGTCGCGTTCGTCGAGAACCCCTACGCGCAGGGCATGGGCGGGCTGAAGGACGACAACGCGGTCGTCGTCCGGCTGAACCTCACCGGCACGATGAGCGACATCTCGCACGCCGACCTCGACGCGCTGAACCGCGCCGTCGAGCCCGCCCGGATGGCGGGCCTGGAGGTGAAGTTCGGCGGCATTACCGCGATGATCCTCAACCAGCCGAAGGGCGGGCCGCAGGAGGGTGTCGGGATCGTCCTCGCGCTGGTCGTGCTGCTGCTGGCGTTCGGGTCCTACCTCGCGGCGGGCATCCCGATCCTGGTGTCGCTGTGCGGGATGGCCGTCGCCTACTCGCTGATCCACTTCTCCGCGTCGCTGTTCCAGATCGCGCCGACCGCGCCGATGGTCGCCGCGATGCTCGGCATCGGCGCCGGGATCGACTACGCGCTGTTCATCGTCACCCGGTACCGGCAGCAGCTCGCCGAGGGCGACGACGTCGAGACCGCGGTCGGCCGGGCCATGGCGCACTCCGGGCACGCCGTCGTCTTCGCCGGCGGCACCGTCGTGTTCGCGATCTGCGGGCTGTTCCTGTCCGGGATCGAGTTCATCGGGCGGATCGGGATCGCCACCGCGCTCGCCGTCGCCGTCATGGTCGTCGCCGCGCTGACGCTGCTGCCCGCCCTGCTCGGTGCGCTCGGCACGCGCATCGACCGGTACCGGCTGCCGCGCGTCCGGCCCGACCGCAGCTCGCGCCGCTGGACGGCCTGGGGGCGCCATGTCGACCGGCACGCCTGGCCGTACGCGATCGTCGCGACGCTCGTCCTGCTGGCGCTGTCGATCCCGACGCTCAGCCTGCGGTTCGGCGTGATGGCGGACAGCATGTCGTCGCCGAAGATGGAGGCCCGGCAGGCGTACGACATCGTCGCCCGCGAGTTCGGCGCCGGGCATTACAGCCCGTTCGTCGTCGTCGCGAAGGTGCCGGGGGAGGAGCAGCGCGCCAAACCGAAGCGGGTCGTGCCCACGGTGGACGGGCGGGAGGGCCTGTCCGGCCTGACGGGGCCGTCCGGGGCGAGGCCGAGCCCGTCCCCGTCGCCCGCCCTCCCGAAGGGCGCGCCGGACCAGACGAAGAAGCCCGACAAGGACGCCGTCCTCATCGGCCAGGAGCTCCAGCGGCGGCTGTCGGAGGCGCCCGGCGTCGTCTTCGCCGCCGCGCCCGTCGTGACCGGGAAGACGGCGATCGTGCAGGTCACCCCGCGTGACGCGCCGCACGCCGAATCGACCACCGAGCTCGTCCGGCACCTGCGGGACGTGGAGATCGCCGCCGTCCGGGACGCCCATCCCGGCGCCGAGATCTACCTGGGCGGCGAGAACCCGGCGATCATCGACGTGGCCGCCACGGTCGGGGACCGCATGCTCACCGTCGTCGTCGCGGTCGTCGGCGTCGCGCTGCTGCTGCTCGTCATCGCGTTCCGCTCGATCATCGTGCCGGTGAAGGCGGCGCTGATGAACCTGCTGTCGATCGGGGCGTCATTCGGCGTCGTCACCGCCGTGTTCCAGTGGGGCTGGGGCGTCGAGCTGCTCGGCGTCGACCAGGCCATCCCGATCATGTCGTTCATCCCGCTGTTCATGTTCGCGCTGATCTTCGGGCTGTCCATGGACTACGAGGTCTTCCTGCTGTCGCGGATCAGGGAGGAGTACGACCGGACCGGCGACCCGCACGAGTCGGTGGTCGTCGGGATCGGGGCGACCGCCCGGCTCATCACCTCCGCCGCGCTCATCATGATCTTCGTGTTCGCGAGCTTCGTCGCGCAGCCGGACCCGACCGTGAAGATGATGGCGGTCGGCCTCGCGGTCGCCGTGGCGATGGACGCCACGATCGTCCGGCTCGTGCTCGTCCCGGCGCTGATGAGCCTGCTCGGCCACGCGAACTGGTGGTGGCCGGGACGCGGCCGCCCGGCCATGCCCCCGGCCCCGCAGCCGCCCCCGGAACCGGTCGCCGAGCAGCTGGAACTTGAGTTGACGACCTGACGGCGAGTGTTCTCCGAAGCGCCGGGTACGTGCTGTGGCGACAGTCGGGGGGCCTCATGCGCGTCGCTGCAGTACGGACGGTCGTGCCGGAGCATCACTACGACCAGGACCAGATCACCCGTGCCGTCGTGGAGCGCGCCGCCGCGAAGGAGCAGATCGTCCGGCGCCTCCATGCCGCCACCCAGGTCACCGGGCGCCGTCTCGCGCTGCCCATCGACGAGTACGTGAAGCTCGACGGCTTCACCGAGGCCAACTCCGTCTACATCGAGACGGCGGTCGAACTGGCGGCGCGGGCGGTCGGCGACGTGCTCGACGGCGCCGGGCTCTCCCCGCATGACGTGGACCACATCGTCTTCTGCTCCTCGACCGGGGTGGCGACACCCTCGCTGGACGCCCGCGTCGCGCAACGCGTCGGCCTGCGCGAGGACATCACCCGCGTGCCGATGTTCGGCCTCGGCTGCGCGGCGGGCGCCGCCGGGCTGTCCCGCGTGGCCGACTACCTGCGCGGCCGCCCCGAGCGGGTGGCGGTGCTGGTGTGCGTCGAGCTGTGCTCCCTGACCGTGCAGCGCGACGACAGCTCCATGGCGAACCTCGTGGCCAGCGGCCTGTTCGGCGACGGCGCCGCCGCGGTCGTGGCGCTCGGCGACCACCGCGACACCGCCGGGCACCGGGGGCCGCGGGTGGTCGCGAGCCGCAGCAGGCTCTACCCCGGCACCGAGCGCCTCATGGGCTGGGACGTCGGCGACCACGGCCTCCGCGTCGTCCTGGCCGCCGACCTCGTCGCCCACGTCGAGGCCACACTGGCGGGCGACGTGACATCCTTCCTGGACGACCACGGGCTCGCCCCTGACCGGGTCCCGTCATGGGTCTGCCACCCCGGCGGCCCGAAGGTGATCGAGGCCATCGAGCGGGAACTCGCGCTGGAGCCGGGCGCGCTCGACATCACCTGGGAGTCGCTGCGGACGCACGGGAACCTGTCCTCGGTGTCGGTCCTGAACGTGCTGGAGGAGACGATCGCCCGGCGCCGTCCGCCCGACGGCACCCCCGGCCTGCTGATGGCGCTCGGGCCGGGGTTTTCCGCCGAACTAGTCCTGCTGCGCTGGTGAGGCGTGTGCGCGGGAAGCGTGTGAAGCCCGGGTCGCGTGCTAACCGCTCGGTGAACCGGTACGGCGTACTGATCGGGCTCGTCGCCGCCGAGCGGCTGGCAGAGCTGGCCGTGGCGCGCCGCAACCGGGCCTGGGCGCGGCGGAACGGCGGCGTCGAGCACGGCCGGCGGCACTATCCGCTGATCGCCGCCGCCCATGCCGGTCTGCTGGGCGGGGCGCTGCTGGAGGCCCGTCTTGGGCGGAGCCGGTTCGTCCCGCCGCTCGGCTGGCCGATGCTGGCGGTGGCGCTGTCGGCGCAGGCGCTGCGCTGGTGGTGCATCGCCAGCCTGGGGAAACGGTGGAACACCCGGGTAATCGTGGTGCCCGGCATGCCACTCGTGGAGCGCGGCCCGTACCGCCGCCTACGACACCCCAACTACGTGGCGGTCGTCGCAGAGGGGGTTGCTTTGCCGCTCGTCCACACCGCTTGGCGCACTTCACTGCTGTTCACAGCGGCGAACCTGTGCCTGTTCAGGCTGCGCATCAGAGTCGAGAACGAGGCACTCGGCCACACAGGAACAGCAGAGACGCGACCCCAGCAAGGATCAGTTGGACGGTCTGCGGCCGGGGCGCGGGGGTGAACATCGGCCTTCCGGGGTGTGGGCGGCGAGATGAGCCCGTTCTCGGTGTCGTCACCCGGGCGGCCGCTGCATCCAGGCGTTCGCCATCACCGCGAAGAAGGCGCCGTGGCCCCCGGGGCCGCCGATCTCAAGGCCGTGCGGGTGCAAATGGGCCTGTCCCTCAGCTGGCACCCTGCCTGATCGCCGAGTGGTGCGGGCAACGCACAAGCACGTCCACTCCCGGCCTGCTTGCGTGCGCTGGTGGCGTCGGACGAGGGGCGGGCGCTCGGTCATGGCGAGACGGCCGTGCGCGTCCGGCTCGTCCGCTCTGTGCCCTTCTCGCGGAACGCCGTGCCGGCGGCCTTCCCGTGGAGTTCCTCCAGGAGTGCGATCTGGGCGGCGGCGCGGTCGAGGAGGGTGCGCAACTGCTCGGCGTCCAGCGCCGGCTCTCGGTCGGCGATGGCGAGCAGGGTGCGCCACCCGGCCGCCTTGCCCTCGACGGCCAGCCGGAGCGCCTCCATCTCCACGAGATCGCTGAGCGGCGAGCGGGTCGCCACCCGGCCGTTGAGCTTCAGGCGGCCGCCCTTCTCCGCCGCCCACACCGCCATGCTCTTGAACCGACGGGGCGGCATCCCGAGCGAGCGCAGGATCGACAGCAGCGCCCCACGGTCGGCGGCGATGTCGGCGGCGAGGCGCCGCAGCAGGTCGGCGTCGTCCGTGTCACGATGCGAGCGCGCGACCCGGCGGGCCAAGGCCACGCCACCGGCGGCCGCGGCCAGATGGTCGGTCAGATAGATGTGCAGCAATCCCTGGCTGCCACGTGTCCCCATGCGGCCCCCGTACCCCGGCCTGGCCGCGTAAACGACTCGGCCGATGCTGGCGGCGGGGTCGATGCGGGCAGCGGGGTCCTTCGGGGCGGGGGCAGCGGGGTCAGGGGATCTGCTCGACGCGGACGCCGGGGACGGCCTCGTAGACGTCGGGGTCGGCGGTGATCAGCGGCCACCGGCGCCAGCGCGCCGACCAGGCGGCCTGGGCGGCGTCTATGCCGAGGTTGGGGATCGTGGTGACGAGCAGGCCGGTCTGCTGCGCGATCACGTCGTCGAGGTCGTCCACGTGGACGACCTGCATACCGGGGAGCCGCTCCAGGACGGTGCGGCCGTGGTCAGGGACGATCTGCCAGGCGCGGGCGAGAGCCGTGGCGGGTATCACGATGGTGGCGTGCTGGGCGATGGACGCGCGGAGCCGGGCGCGGACGTAGATCGTCTTGCCGGTGGCGAGGTCCAGGAGTGCGGTCGCGTCGAAGACGTGACCGGTGATCACGCGACGTCCCTGCGGTCCGGCGTGCCACGTTCGACGAGGCGATCGACCATCGCCTGCTCGTCGGGGCTCGGCGGTCCGAACAGGTCGTCGATGGTCGAGGCGTCCCGCAGGTAGGCCAGCTTGAGGCGCGCGCCGTCCGCGAGGAACCCGGACACCGAGGCGATCTTCTTGTCCTCGGCGAGGCCCTGGAGCGTGGCGGCAAGCTCGTCCGGGAGCGTGATGTTGAGTCTCGCCATGGCGCACACAATACACACTCTGATGCCTTCCAGTGTGTACTGGTCGGGTTAGACCGGCGTGCCTGGTGTGGGCGGGCGGCAGCGGGAAAGGGCCCCGCAACCCGTGCAGCACCTCCGCGTCGCCGCTCGGTTTCCCGCACCACCTCAGCCTCGCAGGGCTGGCTCTGGGAGCGCCGGGGCCGGGTTCCGCTTACTCGTCCGCCACGCGCGGCAACACGGAGGTGTCTCTCCTGGTCAACAGCTGACTGTTTCTATTGGTTGGCGGAGTCGAGCCGGGCCCGCTGCTGGTCGGTGAGTTGCAGGTCGGCAGCGGCGACGTTCTCCTCCAGGTGCCTGATCGACGCCGTCCCCGGGATGGGCAGGACGACCGGCGACCGGCCGAGCAGCCACGCGAGGGCCACCTGGGCCGGGGTCGCGTCGAGTTCGGCGGCCACGGCGGCGACCTCGCCGGCCGTGGTCGCGGGCAGGACGGGCCGCCACGGCAGGAAGGCGATCCCCGCCGCCGTGCAGGCGTCGAGCACCGGGTCGTGCTCGCGGTCGAGCAGGTTGTAGCGGTTCTGGACGCTCGCGATGTCGACGATCCGCCGCGCTTCGTCGAGCTCGGCGACCGTGACCTCGGACAGCCCGATGTGGCCGATCTTGCCCTCGTCCCGGAGATCGCGGAGCGTCCCCACCTGGTCGGCGAGCGGTACCTCCGGGTCGACGCGGTGCAGCTGAAGCAGTTCTAGTCGCTCGGTGCGCAGCCGGCGCAGGGCCCGCTCGACCTGGTCCCGGAGCACCTCCGGCCGCCCGCACAGTGCCGCTTCGCGCGGCGGCTCCGGTGGGATGACGCCCACCTTCGTCGTGACGAGCACGTCGTCCGGGAAGGGGTGAAGGGCCTCGACGAGCAACTCCTCGTTGGCGCCCCAGCCGTACAGGTAGGCGGTGTCGATCAGCGTGACGCCGAGTTCGACGGCCCGCCGCGCCACCGCCACCGAGTTCGCCCGCACCTCCGCCGGACCGGTCGGCAACTGCATGGCCCCGAACCCGAGCCGCCCCACCTCGATGGAGCCCCCGATGCGGAAGGTGTCAGACATGTTCCGGCATTCCCCCTCATGATCAACGTACAGCCTTATCAACGCTGCCCAGTAGAGGCGATCGACGCACGGGCAGTGCGGGGGGTAATTGATGTGCGCTGGGTGAGCGTGGCTGAGTATCGTCTGGAGCATGGTGAGCCCCGAGGCATCCAAGACGGGGGCTTTCGGTCACCCGTCAGCCCCCTGAACCACTGAAGCCATCCGGCCCGGACGGCCGCTGCGAGCGGCCGGGGCCGCTCTCGGGCTGAGCGCGGTGACGAGACGACTCGTCCTATCCCGCCTCACCTCGGAGCCATGCGGTGCCTCTTCCGCTCTACCTGCTCGCCGTGGCGGTCTTCGCCATGGGCACCTCGGAGTTCATGCTCGCCGGCCTGCTGCCGGACATCGCCGCCGACCTCGGCGTCCCCGTCGGGACCGCCGGGCTGCTGACCTCCGCGTTCGCGCTCGGCATGGTCGCGGGCGCGCCGCTGATGGCGGCGGTCGCACGCACCTGGCCGCGGCGGTCCGGCCTCGTCGGCTTCATCTGCCTGTTCCTCGCCGCGCACGCTGTCGGCGCCGTCACCGGGAGCTTCCCGGTGCTGGTCGTGACCCGTATCGTCGCCGCGCTCGCGAACGCCGGGTTCCTCGCGGTCGCGCTCGCCACGGCGGCCGCGCTCGTGCCCGGCGACCGGAAGGGACGCGCGCTGGCCGTCCTGCTGTCCGGCACGACGGCCGCGACCATCGCCGGGGTCCCGGGTGGCGCCGTGCTCGGCACGCTGCTCGGCTGGCGGGCCACCTTCTGGGCCGTCGCCGTCCTGTGCCTGCCCGCCGCCATCGGCGTACTGCGGGGCCTTCCCCCGCAGACCGGACGGCCGGACGAGGCGGACGGCCCCGCGCTGCGGGTCGAACTCGCGCAGTTGCGGAGGCCGCGGCTGATTCTCGTGATGCTGCTCGGCGCGCTGGTGAACGCCGCGACCTTCGGGACCTTCACCTTCCTCGCGCCCATCGTCACTGGTACCGCCGGGCTGGCGCCGATCTGGGTGTCCGCCGTGCTGGTGCTGTTCGGCCTCGGCTCCTTCGTCGGCGTCACCACCGCCGGACACCTGTCAGACGAGCATCCCGGTCTCGTCATCGCAGTCGGCGGGCCGCTTCTGCTGCTGGGATGGCTCGCCCTCGGCACCTTCGCCGCCAACCCGGTCGCGCTGCTCGGCCTTGTGTTCGTGCAGGGGACGCTTTCGTTCGCTCTCGGGAGCACGCTGATCGCACGCGTCCTCTACGAGGCGGCGGGGGCGCCGAGCATGGGCGGTTCGTATGCGACGGCGGCGCTCAACGTCGGTGCCGTCGCGGGACCGCTCGCCGCCGCCGCAGCGCTCGGCACCGGTCTCGGCGACCTCGGCCCGGTCTGGACGAGCGGCATCCTCGTCGCGGCGGCCCTGCTTCTGGCCCTGTCTTTCAGGCGCGTCTTGGCGAGGTAGATACGGCCTTACTTGGTTGCAGCCGCTCCCCGATGGGGGGTCCCTCGGTGGGGACGGGGAGCGGTTCACCAGGCTGACCGCTGAATTACATCCCTGAAGTTATGTTGATACTTTCAGGGTGATGAACGGAGAGCCGTACTGCAAAGCCTCAAACAGGTGATCTGATTGCGTCCGTTCGATCTCGCGCGGGAGCATGGCATCTCGGCGCAGGCCGTCCGCAACTACGAGCGGGACGGGTTCATCCCGGCCGCGCGGCGTTCCGCCAGTGGTTACCGCATCTACACCGAGGCGCATGCCGCCGCTCTCCGCGCCTACCTTTCCCTTGTGCAGGCCCTCGGATACGCGGCGGCCGGCCAGATCATGACCGCGCTCCACGACGACCGGCTGGACGACGCCTTGACCGCCATCGACCGTGCCCATCACCAACTCCTTCGTGACCGGGAGACCCTCAGCTCGGTGCGGCAGGCGGTGGACCATCTGACGGCCGAGGCTGTCGCCATTCCAGACCGCTCGGAAATCGCCGCCATCGAGTCCATCGGGGATCTCGCCCACCGGCTCGGCGTCACCACGGCCACCCTGCGCAACTGGGAGGACGCCGGAATCGTCGTCCCCGAACGTGACCCCGCCACCGGATACCGCGTCTACCGTGCGACCGACGTCCGCGATGCCGAACTGGCCCATCTCCTTCGGCGCGGGGGATATCTGCTGGAGCACATCGCCGCCGTGGTCCACCAGATTCGGACCGCCGGCGGCACCGATGCGCTGTCCCGTTCCCTGGACGACTGGCAGCGGAAACTGACCGCGCGGGGACTTGCGATGCTCCAGGCGTCCGCCCTGCTCAACGACTACCTGAACCTGCTCGACACCGACGCGCCCGCGACGAACCCCGCGCCCAGCTAACAGGAGCCCTTGCCATCAGTCGCCGGGCTCACCTCACCTTGCTCACCTGGACGAGCTGCTTTCCGAGGTTGGCGCCGTCGAAGAGCCGTTGCAGAGCGGCAGGGGCGTTATCGAGACCGTCGATGACGTCTTCGGCCCAGCGCAGTCGCCCCTCGGACACCCAGGCGGCGAGACGGGACAGCGCTTTGGGGAACTCGGACGCGTAGTCGAAGAAGATGAAGCCCTCCATGCGAGCCCGCCGGAAAGCCAGTTGCATGTAGTTGGACGGCCCCACCCCGTATCCGGTGGCCGTGTACCCGGACGAGATCGACCCGCACAGTGCGATGCGCGCATGGAGGGCCAGCCGGTCGAGCGCGTTCTCCAGGAGTACGCCGCCCACGTTGTCGAAGACGGCGGTGAACCCGTCAGGCGCGAAGGCGCGCAAAGCGGCCGGGACATCGTCGGCGCGGTAATCGACGCACGCGTCGAACCCGGCGACGTCCCTCACCCAGGCGACCTTTTCGGGCGAGCCGGCGGTGCCGATGACCCGAGCGCCGAGAAGCCGCGCGATCTGCCCCGCGAGCGAGCCCACGCTCCCGGCCGCGCCGGTGACCAGAACGGTGTCCCCGTCGGCGACGTTCAGCACGCATGACATTCCGATGAATGCCGTCAGCCCGCTCACGCCGAAGACGGTGAGCATGTGGCGGGGATCGATCCCGTCCGGGGCGGGGTTGACGCCGAACAGGCCGCCGTCGCGGGCCACGACATATTCTCGCCAGCCCAGGTCGCCATAGACCCACTGCCCTTCCGGCAGCACCGGATTGCGGGACGCGACCACGCGGCCGACGCCGCTGCCGCGCATCACCTCGCCGATTCCCACGGGTGCGATGTAGGTGGCGTCGGCATTGAGCCACGTCCGTTGTGTGGCGTCGATTCCAAGCCAGACGACCTGTACCAACGCTTCGCCGTCTTTGAGGGAAGGCACTGGCTCGGTGCGCTCGGCGAACGTGTCGGCTGTGATGCCCGCGCTCGGACGTTCACGAAGCACCATCTGGCGGGAGGTCTGGACGGGCATGAAATCAGGCTTTCTCGTTGGAGCGTGTCGCTTGGCTGAACGTCGCGGTCAGTTCGCTGATGACGTCGTCCACTGGAGCGCCGAGTGCGACCCGCAGCCCTTCACTGTCGAGGGTGCGGCGAAGCATCGAGGCCATCATCACGGGGTCGAAGCGACGCAGTTCCCCGCTGTTCTGGCCCTCCTCGAACAGCGCCACGATGTCGGAGAGGGACGCCGCCACGAGATCGTCGTAGGAACCCGCCGTCGTTGCCGCCCGGTGCGCGACGACGGCAATCAAGGCACGCGTCTCCACTGGTCGCTGCGCGCAGTACGCAAGAAAAGTGCGGATGTAGGAGGCGAGCCGGTCTAGGACGCTGCCTCGGCTATGCAGAGTGGCGGCGAGTTCCGGCCCGAGACTTCCGACCACGTGGGCGACGACGGCGTTGAGGATCTCGTCCCTCGTCTCGAAATTGCTGTGGTAGGCGCCACGGCTGTACCCGGCCTCCTCCGCGATCGCCTCGACGGAGGTGGCGGCGACCCCACGCTCCGCGAACAGCCGCGCCGCCGACACCACAAGCTCAGCACGCGTCCGCCGCTGCCGCTCGACCCGCGTCTCTCGTCTCGCCATGCCCGCAGGATACATCACCGTATCTGGATACGTTGTCGTATGCGGATGGTTGGGACGGGAGTGCTGCTGGTGTTGAGCTGCTTGCCTCAGTGGGGCGTGGTGTCTCCAGCGGGGCGGTTCATGTGCCTAGACGGCTGTGCGCCTTGCCTCCAACGGAAAGGGAGATCGCCGGCGGCCCGGAATCCGGAGATGTCATAGTCGAAGGCTGGCGCGGTGCTGTGAATTCGACAATCGTCCAACAGTCGAGAAGATGCGGGATGTTCGCCGGAGGTCGTTCCTGCGAGGCATGTTCGCGCGAGGCATGTTCATGGAATTGTGGTGGGGGCGGCGCTGCGTACGGGGCCGCCCCTCCAAAGTCAAGGGCGCCTTCGGCGTCGCTTCGCGATGGGACTCCGTCCCACCCT